>JAFEEZ010000077.1 GCA_018240825.1 Pseudomonadota bacterium
AAGATCGATGCATCGTCGTCGGGCGATGGCTGGAAGCTGGCAGTGGCGGGCAAGACCGCCGGGGTCGACTATGATGCCGGGTCGGCCTCTATGCGCCAGTTCGGCGATTGTGTCGTCGCCATTGCACCGGCGGACGCGCTCCGGCTGGCGCGGTCGCCGCGCGGCAGCGGTGAGGAATCGGCTGCGATCGCGGCGCTGGCGCCAACGCTCAACAACTGCCTCGCGTCAGGACAGAATTTCAAACTGAAGCGTGCCGATCTGCGCTTGGTCGTGGCCGAACCGCTCTATCATTTGCTCGGAAAATAGGCGCGGACGATGCCCAAACTCAAAGTGGACGGGATCGACGTCGAGGTGCCGCAGGGGGCCACGGTGCTTCAGGCGTGCGAGGCGGCGGGGAAGGAAATTCCGCGTTTCTGCTATCACGAGAGACTTTCTATCGCCGGAAATTGCCGGATGTGCCTGGTGGAGGTGAAGCCGGGGCCGCCCAAGCCACAGGCGTCGTGCGCGCTGCCGGCGGCGGACAATCAGGAAATCTTCACCAACACGCCGATGGTGAAGAACGCGCGTGAAGGCGTGATGGAATTCCTGCTGATCAACCATCCGCTCGACTGCCCGATCTGCGACCAGGGCGGCGAGTGCGACCTGCAGGACCAGTCGGTCGCATACGGCCGCGGCAATTCGCGCTACACCGAGAACAAGCGCGCAGTGACCGAGAAATATATGGGCCCGGTCGTCAAGACGGTCATGACCCGCTGCATCCAGTGCACGCGCTGCATCCGCTTCGCCGAGGAAGTGGCGGGCGTCGAGGAAATCGGCGCGATCTATCGCGGCGAGGACATGCAGATCACGTCCTATCTCGAACAGGCGGTGACGAGCGAATTGTCGGGCAATGTCGTGGACTTATGCCCGGTCGGCGCGCTGACCAGTAAGCCCTACGCATTCGAAGCGCGGCCCTGGGAGCTCAAGAAGACGCTGTCGATCGACGTGATGGACGCGGTGGGCACCAACATCCGGCTCGACAGCCGCGGGCGGCAGGTGCTGCGCGCGCTGCCGCGGGTCAACGACGACGTCAACGAGGAATGGGCGAGCGACAAGACCCGCCATGCCGTCGACGGCCTCGTGCGGCGGCGGCTCGACCGGCCCTATATTCACAGGGGCGGCAAGCTGGTCGCGGCGAGCTGGGACGAGGCGTTCGCGGCGATCGCGGCGGTCAAGGCGGGCAAGAGCGTCGCGGCGGTGCACGGCGATCTGCTCGATTGCGAGACGATCTTCGCGGCCAAGGCGCTGGTGAAGGCGATGGGGGGATCGCTGATCGAGGGGCGCCAGACCGGCGCGGACTATGACGTGACGAGCCTGGCGGCGGTCAATTTCAACACGACGATCGCCGGCGTCGAGCGCGCCGACGCGATCCTGCTGGTCGGCAGCAACGTCCGCTGGGAAGCGCCGCTGGTCAACACGCGAATCAGAAAGGCCATAAAGAAAGGCGCGAAAGTATTTGCGATCGGGCCGGAAACCGACCTGACCTACAAGGCCGAATGGCTCGGCGACGACCTTTCGCTGCTCGGCAGACTGCCCAAAGCCGCGGCGGAAGCGTTCAAGAACGCCAAGGCGCCGATGATCCTTCTCGGCGGGCTCGCGGTGAAGCGCGCACACGGCGCGGCGCTCAAGTTCGCCGATACGTTCAAGCTGATCCGGACGCTAGAGGACGGCACAGCGTGGAACGGGTTCAACGTGCTGCACTTCTCGGCCAGCCGGATGGGCGGGCTGATGCTTGGCGCGGGGTTGCCGGGCGGGATCGCCGATATCTACGCGGCCGAGCCAAAACTGGTCTTCCTGATGGGCGCCGACGAGGTCGACTTCACCAGGCTGGCCAAGAGCTTCAAGGTCTATATCGGCCATCACGGCGACAAGGGCGCGGCGGCGGCGGATGTCGTCCTGCCGGGCGCGAGTTATGCCGAGAAATCTGGTACTTATGTCAACCTTGAAGGCCGCGTCCAGCGTGGCGAACGCGCGGTGTTCCCGCCGGGCGATGCGCGCGAGGACTGGACGATCCTGCGCGCGCTTAGCGAGAAATTGAAGGTGACGTTGCTGTTCGACAGCCTGGAGGAACTCCGTGCACAGATGGCGCTCGACGCGCCGATGCTCGGCGAGCTCGGCCTCAAGCGGTTCGACTGGAACCCGCCCAAGCTGGACGCGAAGGCGGAGGGCGCGATCACCGGCTATCCGATCCAGGACTTCTACCTGACCAACGCGA
Organism: Pseudomonadota bacterium; assembly: GCA_018240825.1. GTDB lineage: Bacteria > Pseudomonadota > Alphaproteobacteria > Sphingomonadales > Sphingomonadaceae > Sphingomonas. Next base: position 2,255 of record JAFEEZ010000077.1, read on the forward strand.
TCTGCCGCGCCAGCCCGACGATGCAGCAATGCTCGGCCGAGCTGATCCACGGCCAATCGTTCGCGGAGGCCGCGGAATGAGCGTTTCCCTTATCCCCGCCATTGCGAGCGAAGCGAAGCAATCCAGAGCCCCGCGAGCCGGCGATGGATTGCCGCGTCGCCTTCGGCTCCTCGCAATGGCGACGAGGGGGCTGCGCCAATGACCTCCTGGTTCACCTATCTCGGGATGGATTACGGCTGGGCGTGGTTCATCGCCACGATCATCGACATCCTGGTCATCGCGCTGCCACTGATGCTCGCCGTCGCCATGATCATCTACGCCGATCGCAAGATCTGGGCGGCGATGGCGTTGCGCCGCGGCCCGAACGTGGTGGGGCCGCTGGGGTTGCTCCAGTCGTTCGCCGACGGGCTCAAGGTCTTTCTGCAGGAAACGATCATCCCGTCGGCCGCGAACAAGGGCCTGTTCCTGATCGCGCCGATCATCACCTTCACCGTCGCGCTGATTGTGTGGGCGGTGGTGCCGTTCCAGGCGGGCGTGGTGCTGGCGAACATCAATGTCGGGCTGTTGTATGTCCTCGCAGCGTCGAGCCTCGGCGTGTACGGCATCATCATCGCCGGCTGGGCGTCCAACTCCAAATATCCGTTCTACTCGGCGCTGCGGGCGGCGGCGCAGATGGTCAGCTACGAAGTGTCGATCGGATTCGTCCTGATCTCGGTCGTGTTGTGGGCGGGCAGCTTCAACCTGTCGGCGATCGTCGAGGAACAGCGCGCGATTTATGCGTGGTTCCCGGTCAACGGCTATGCGTTTAACTGGCTGCTGTTCCCGATGGCGGTGGTGTTCTTCATCTCGTCGATGGCGGAGACTCAGCGCACGCCGTTCGATCTGACCGAGGCGGAAAGCGAACTCGTCGCGGGCTATCAGACCGAATATTCGTCGATGAGCTTCGCGCTCTACTGGCTCGGCGAGTACGCCAACGTGCTTCTGATGTGTGCGTTGAACGCGGTGCTATTCTGGGGCGGTTATCTGCCCCCGTTCGACTGGGCGCCGCTCTATGTCGTGCCCGGGATCATCTGGCTGTTCGCCAAGATCCTGTTCTTCTTCTTCGTGTTCAGCTGGGTGAAGGCGACCGTCCCGCGCTATCGCTACGACCAGCTGATGCGGCTGGGGTGGAAGATATTCCTGCCGCTGTCGCTGATCTTCGTGTTCGTCGTGTCCGGTTGGTTGATGCTGACGCGTGTGCCTTGTCCCGGCAGCCAGCAGGGCAAAGGCTACACCGTTTATGCGCCGCTGCACGAAAGCAAATATCCAGGGGCCTGCCTGCCATGAGCGTCGGTCAACTCATCAAGTCGTTCACGCTGTGGGAGTTCATCAAGGCCCATGCGCTGACATTCCGCTATATGTGGAAGCCCAAGGCGACGATCAATTATCCGGTCGAGAAGAACCCGATCTCGCCCCGTTTCCGCGGCGAGCATGCGCTGCGCCGTTATCCCAACGGCGAGGAGCGGTGCATCGCGTGCAAATTGTGCGAGGCGATCTGTCCGGCGCTGGCGATCACGATCGAGGCCGAGCCGCGCGACGACGGTAGCCGCCGCACGACGCGCTACGACATCGACATGACCAAGTGCATCTACTGCGGCTTCTGCCAGGAAGCCTGCCCGGTCGATGC
>JAFEEZ010000078.1 GCA_018240825.1 Pseudomonadota bacterium
CGCGATGATGGGGCTGCTGACTCCGTCGCTCAACCTCGACGACCTCGCCGATTGCGACCTCATCATCGAGGCCGTGTACGAGAATATGGACGTCAAGAAGGAACTGTTCGGCAAACTCGATGCGATCGCCAAGCCCGGCGCGATCCTGGCGTCCAACACCTCCTATCTCAACGTCGACGAGATCGCGTCCGCCACTCAGCGGCCCGAGGACGTGATCGGCATGCACTTCTTCTCGCCGGCCAACGTCATGAAGCTGCTGGAGGTCGTTCGCGGCGCGAAGACCGCGCCCGACGTGCTGGCGACGGTGATGGCGCTGGCCAAGCCGATCAGCAAGGTCGCGGTGGTTTCCGGCGTTTGCCCCGGCTTCATCGGCAACCGCATGCTGTCGGCGCGCAACGCCCCCGCCAACGCGATGCTGATGCAGGGCGCGCGGCCCGATCAGATCGACAAGGCTTTGGTCGATTTCGGCTTTCCGATGGGGGTGTTCCAGATGGGGGATCTGGCCGGGGTCGATATCGGCTGGCACCGCGATCCGTCGAAGCAGGATACGATCCGCGACGTGCTGTGCGCGCGCGGACGCTGGGGACAGAAGACCGGCAAGGGCTGGTACGATTATGACGAGAACCGCAACCCGACTCCCTCGGCCGAAGTCGCCGAGATCATCGAGGATTTCCGGTCGCGCTCGAACCAGCCGAAGAAGGAGTTCACGGATGAGGACGTGATCGCGGCGACAATCTATCCGATGATCAACGAAGGCGCGAAGATCCTCGACGAAGGAATGGCGCAGCGCGCGTCGGACATCGATACCGTGTGGATCTATGGATACGGCTGGCCGGTCTATCGCGGGGGGCCGATGTTCTACGCCAACACGGTCGGGCTCGATAAGGTCGTTGCCGGGCTGGAAGCGAACGGCGTCGCGGTCGCGCCCCTGCTCAAGCGCAAGGCCGAGGCGGGCGAGAAGTTTTGATCCGCGCAGGGAGTTCCCCTTCCCGTTCGTGTCGAGCGACGTCGAGATACGTGGCGGAGAAACGCTTCTCGACTTCGCTCGAAGCGAACGGAGGTTGAATGACGGATGTTCTCACGCACCCGCACTCCGCCGTTGCCGATCGCGGGGCAATCGAAACCGCCGCGGCGATTCGCGCGGGCGAAACAACGGCGTTGCTCGAATGCGAAGCGGCGATCGCGCGGATCGAGGCGCGCGACGGGCCGATCAACGCGGTCGTGGTGCGCGATTTCGACCGCGCGCGGCACCAGGCGCGCGAGGCGGACCAAAGGCTGGCGGCGGGCGAGACCGCGCCGCTGCTCGGCGTCCCGATGACGGTCAAGGAAAGCTTCGACGTTGCGGGGTTGCCCACCACCTGGGGCCTCGAGGTCGCGCGCGATTTCGTGCCCAAGGATGATGCGGTGGCGGTCAAGCGGCTGAAGGCGGCGGGTGCGGTGATCCTGGGCAAGACCAACGTTCCGCCACTGCTCGCCGACCTACAAGCGAACAACCCGGTCTATGGCCGCACCAACAACCCGCACAATCCCGGCCGTGTCGCCGGGGGATCGTCGGGGGGATCCGCCGCGGCGCTCGCGGCCGGCATGGTGCCGCTTGAATTGGGCAGCGACATCGGCGGGTCGATCCGCGTGCCCGCCGCGTTCAACGGCGTGTGGGGGCACAAGCCGACCTTCGCCGCGCTGAGCCGCGTCGGGCATCACTTCCCCGGCGCCGACGGCGCGCCGGGGGAATTATCGGTGATCGGGCCGCTGGCGCGCAACCCGGACGACCTGGCGCTCGCGCTCGATATCCTCGCCGATCATCCGCTGGTGCAGGCCGGTAACCGCCCGGCGAGCGGGTATCGCATCCTCGTGCTGGGCGAGCATCCGGGCGCCAGGGTCGCCGCCCCGATCGCCGACGCGCTCGACCGGCTGGCCGATGCGTTGCACGATGCGGGCGCGACGGTGGATCGCAAGAGCGACCTGATCCCCGATCTCGACGCGCAACAGCGCAACTATATGAAAATGCTCAACATCACGATCGCGCGTGGCGTGCCGCAGGATGGCTCCGCGCCGACCACGCTGATCGAATGGTTCGACCTGCGCGACGAGCAGGCGCGCAACAAAAAGGCGTGGAATGCGCTGTTCAAGAGCTATGACGCGGTGATTGCGCCGGCGCTGGGCGTCACCGCGTTCGCGCACGACGACACGCCTCTGCCCAGGCGCACACTCGAAATCAACGGCGAAACCACCCCGTTCGGGCTGCAATTCGCCTTTCCGGGCCTCGCGACGTTCCCGATGCTGCCCGCAACCAGCTTCCCGATCGGCGCGGATCGCGACGGCCTACCGATCGGCGTCCAGGCGATCGCCGACACCTATCAGGACCACAAGGCCATCGCCGTCGCGCGGCTCGCGCACGGAGTGATGCAATGACCTTCCCCGTTCGTGCTGAGCGTGTCGAAGCACGTTTGAGTCTCACCGCCTTTCGACAAGCTCGGGGCGAATGGTTTGGAGAGCAGAAGTGAGCGACCTCGAACGATTCCGCACCGAAACGCGCGCCTGGCTGGAGGCGAACTGTCCGGCCGAGATGCGCGAGCCGGTGCGCAGCGACAAGGACGCCGTATGGGGCGGCCGCGACCAGTCGATGCTGACGCCTGCGCAAAAGGATTGGATGGACAAGATGGGCGCGCGCGGCTGGACCGTGCCCGATTGGCCCAGGGAATATGGCGGCGGCGGACTCAGCCCTGCCGAGACCAAGATCCTGCGCGAAGAAATGATGCGAATTCGCGCGCGCAATCCGCTCAATTCGTTCGGTATCTCCATGCTGGGCCCAGCGCTGCTCAAATACGGCACCGAGGAGCAGAAGCTGGAGCATCTGCCGAAGATCGCGCGCGGTGAAATCCGTTGGTGCCAGGGCTATTCGGAGCCGGGTGCGGGATCGGACCTTGCCGGGCTTCAGACCTCTGCGGAGGACAAGGGCGATCATTACCTGGTCAATGGCCAGAAGGTGTGGACGAGCTACGCCGACCAGGCCGACTGGATTTTCTGCCTCGTCCGCACCAGCAAGGAATCGAAACAGGGCGGAATCAGCTTCCTGCTGTTCGACATGCGCACGCCGGGCGTCTCGACCAAGCCGATCCTGCTGATTTCGGGCTATTCGCCGTTCTGCGAAACCTTCTTCGACAATGTGAAGGTGCCTAAGCAAAACCTTGTTTACGAAGAGAATAAGGGTTGGGACGTCGCCAAATATCTGCTCGGACACGAGCGCGAGATGATCAGCGGCATGGGGCTCGGCTCGGCGGGCGGCAATCCGCTGGTTGAGGCGGCGTGCAGCGGCGTCGACCCGATCCTGCGCGGCCAGATCGCGCTGTTCGAGGTGCGCGCGAAGGCGTTCAACGCCATGTCGGAGAAGTTCATCGACGACCTCAAGGCGGGCAAGGCGCACCCCGCCCAGCCCTCGATGATGAAATATTACGGCACCGAGTTGAACAAGGCGCGCCACGAACTGATGATGGCGGCGGGCGGATCGGACTCGCTCGAATGGGAAAGCGAGCGATCGAACAACGGCGCCGCGCCGCGCGCGTGGCTGCGCACCAAGGCCAATTCGATCGAGGGCGGGACGAGCGAAATCCAACTCAACATCATCTCGAAGCGGATTCTGGAATTGCCGGACAAATGACCGTCGCCCCGGCGCAGGCCGGGGCCGCTTCGTTTCGAA
>JAFEEZ010000079.1 GCA_018240825.1 Pseudomonadota bacterium
AGGGCGAGGCCGGCGACCTGCTGTTTTACCGCGCCGGTGTGCCGCACGAGGAAACCTCCGACCCGGCCGACCCGGTCAACACCTTCTTTATTGCCTTCCGGGCGGATGCGCCACTCGTGGCCAACATCGCCACCCGCACGCGTGACGCCGATGCACGCGTGCGCCAGATGGTGACCTGGATGCTCCGCGACCACCGCGGCGGCGTCGCCCACGAGCGGATCGATCCCCTGCTCTCGGCCGTGCTCAGCGAGGTGCAGCGCCTCGGCCACTCGCCGCGCGACCCGTGGCTCGAGGAGATGCGCCAGCACATGCAGCAGAACCTCGCGCGCGCGATTTACTTGGACGATCTTGCCCGGCGAGTGCGCATGAGCAAATTCGCCTTCGTGCGGAAATTCAAGCGCCTCGGCGGCCGCACCCCGATGCAGGAGCTCCAGCTGATGCGCGTGAACCGCGCCCGCGCCATGATGCTCGCCTCCGGCCTGCCCGTGAAGGCTATCGCCCCGGCCGTCGGCCTTAACGACGAGTACCAGCTCTCGAAACTTTTCCGCCGGCACTTCCACCTTTCGCCGCGCGAACTCCGCACGCGCTCCCCGCGCGATCGTCAGCGGGTCGAGCCGGCGCGGCCCAGCCGGAATACGGATTACACTTAATTTTCTGGTCTCCCTCGGCGGCTTCTGCGCTTTTTTGCGGCCTACCCCATGAGCTCCGTCGCCCACACCCGCACCGGTGGTTTCACCATCGGTCTCCGTCTCACCGGCACCCTCGCCGCCCGGCCCGTCGCCGAAACCGCCGCCTGGGCCAAGGCCAGCGGCTTCGCCTGCGTGGACATTTTTGCCAACCAGCGCGGCACGATCCGCGAGTGGGCGCAGGCCGGCGTGCCCGTCGGCACCATCGATCTCTTCAACACCGAGTGGGTGGGCATGCTCTCGGCCGACGCCGGCAAGCGTAAGGCCACCGTCGCCATCGCCCAGCAGGCCATCCGCGAGACCGCCGCCGCGGGCGCGAAGATCCTCTTCGGCGTGATGCTCGCCGAGGACGTGAACCTGCCGCGCAAGGAAACCTTCCGCTACATGGTCGAGAGCTACGGTCAGATCCGCGACACGTTGAAGGAGACCGATACGCGCCTCGCCATCGAGGGCTGGCCCGGCTGCAACGCCCATTGCTGCAACCCCGAGTCGTACCGCGCGTTTTTAAAGGAGACGGCCTCGCCGCATTTCGGCATCAACTACGACCCCTCGCACCTCATCCACATGGGCATCGACCCGCTGCGCTTCGTCAAGGAGTTCGCCCCGCACGTCGTGCACATGCACGGCAAGGACACCTTCATCGACGCCGAGCGCCTCTACAATATCGGCACCGAGCAGGCGGGCGCGTTTGGTGACGGCTTGCCGTGGGGCGGCTGGTTCTGGCGCTACACGATCCCCGGGGCCGGTCGCGCGCCTTGGTCCGCGCTCTTCGCCGAACTGAAGGCCGCCGGCTACCAGGGCCACGTCTCCATCGAGCTCGAGGACGGCGACTACAACGGCACGATCGCCGGCGAGCAGCGCGGCTTCCTCGCCGCCCGGGATTTCCTGCAGTCGGCGTAATCCGTCATCACGCCTGCTCCGGGCTTGTGCCCGCTCCCCGGCGGGCCACGCTGGCGGTGTGCTCCGGGTCACCCCCACCCAGCCAGCTCCCCGCGCGACGCGCCGCCTGTATGCGCCTTATTGTATCTTTTTATTGATACTTTTGGCCGCTGCGCCGCTGTCCGGCGACCCGGTGCCGGCGTGGGAGGCCGTAGCCAGGCACCTACCCGGCGATGCGCTGGCCCTGCTCGGTCCAGCGGGAAAATCCCCCGATCACGAAAACCGCTTCCTCCACGCCGTCGCCACGCTGGACAACCCGCCGCTGACGGAGGCCAAGCTCACCGACGTCGCCGCCCAGCTGACCGACCTTGCCCGCGGTGACGACGAGATCGCGGATGCCGCGGCCTACCTGACCGGCCGGCTGTACCAGGTGCATTTCCCGACGCCCGATCCGGTGCGCGCCGCGCACGCGTACGAGCAGCTCGCCGCGCGCCATCCGCAGAGCTACTGGGCCCAGCTCGGCCTCGTGAAGCTCGGCGTGCTCCAGCTCTACGTCCTCGCCGAGTCCGCGACCCCGGCCGCGCGCATCGCCGTCGCGGAATCGCTGCTGCCGCGCCTGACCGTGCCCGAGCTGCGCCGCGACCTGCATATCGTGATCGGCCGGGCCAAGCTCTTCCACGGCCGGCCCCTGCCGGAAGTGCTGGAGCAACTCGTCGCCGCCGACCGCATCGGCGGGCTCGCCGGCGTGCCGCGCGCCGATCTCCAGGTGCAGATCGCCGAGCTCTCCCTCCGCGCCGGTGACTGGCCGCAGGCTGACGTGTACTACCGGCGCTTCCTCGATGAAAACGAAGTCGATGCCCGCGCCTACCAAGTGAAGCAGAAACTCGCCGTGATCGCGCCGCACCTCGCGGCGCGGCAGGACGCGCCATGAAAAAGCGCACCAAGCTCCGGCTCACGCTCGGCAGCCTCGCCGCCGGCTATCTGGCGGCGCTCGGCTGGGTTTACCTGCGCTCCACCCCGCTCCTGTCGTCGCGCC
>JAFEEZ010000007.1 GCA_018240825.1 Pseudomonadota bacterium
CGGAGCGCACCCCGCGCTTGAGCGTCAGGTTGACCGTGTGCTCAGGCTCGCCGCCGGCCGGCTTGCGGACGAACAGCGGCTGGACTGCGGAGGGCTTTGAAAATTCCACGGCCTCGCCGAGCCCCGGCGCCGAGACCGACCCGGTGATGAAGCTCAGCCCCACGGGCGAGAACCCGGCGGGCGGCAGCCGCGGCGCGGCATAGCCCGCCCAGAAGCTGTGACGGTCGCCGGAGACGGTGACGAACCCGGACACCTTGCGATCGCGGACGAAGTCATAGATTTCCGCGCGCTCGGCGTACGCGCTGCTGAAATCGGGGTTGGCGAAGGTGCCGAAATCCTTGCCCATCCACGGCGTCTTGATGAACCCCGCGGGCAGGTTCTGCGGATCGGTGCGCATGTCCATCGGCCCGTTGGTCACGCCCCAAACCTTCCAGGTCGCGGTCGATGCAGTCAGCCGGTCCTTGAGCCAAGCCTTCTGCTCGCGGCCGAGCACGGTGAACGCTGCCTCGTCCCTGCGGAAATTGGGAATCGTCTTGTCGCCGACCGCGATGGTCGCGGGGGGCTTGCCGCCGGCATAGTCCCTGCCGCCGTCGACGATCTCCATCCATTCCTGCGGGAGGACCGGATACTCGCCCGAATCGAGCGCCGCCGCCTCGGGCCGGTCGGTCGGGTCCGCGGCCTTGTAGCTGTGATGGTCGGTCAGGATCAGGTCGACGTGCCGGCCATAACGCATCGCGCGATAGGCGGTCATGCTGCCGACCGCTATGCGATTGTTCGCCTCGGTTCCGAAGCCGTGATCGTCGAACGTCTCGATCGGCGCTTTCGCCACCGCGGGAGGGCCGAACTTGTCGAGTCCAGTCCCCGACGCCTTGGCGACGCGCGAGGGGATATATTCCCACCACGCCTGGTTGGCCGCGACGCGAAGCGGCTGTGCGGGCTCGATCCCGCTGCCGGGATATTTGATCAGGCTCTGCCAGCCCAGCCACGAAAATTCGTGGTTGTCGCCGATACAGACGAACGGGAACCACGCGCGCGCGTCCTGGATGTCGGGATCGGCGATGTGCGCGCGATAGACGTGGCGATAGCCGGCAAGGCTGGTGGGCACGTGGAAATTGCCGACCTTGCGCCCGTCGGGAATGCGGCCGAGATCATAGACTGTGCGTGCATAACGGTGCGGCACTTCGTCGGGATATTCGACGACCTCGTAGATGAAGTCGCCGAGGTGAAGCACGAAGCCGAGCTGCTCGCCGGGCGGCGCTTTCCGGTCCTCCCAGATCATGCGGGCATAGGCGTTCTGCGCGCCTTCGTTGACGCTGTTGCACGACACGAACGCGAAGCGCACCGCGCGGCCGTCATCGTCGAGCGGCGCGGTGATCGTGCGCCCGATCCGGCTGCCGTTCCCCGCATCGTCGGTGAAGCGGTACCAATAGACCGTCGCGGGTTTCAGCCCCGCCGCGAGCACCCGGCACGTCCAGTCCGATTCGGCGAGCACCGTCGCGGGCGCGCTCGACACCACGCGCGTGAAATCGCGGTCGAGCGCGAGTTCGACGTGCAGCACGCCCCGGTCGTCGTCGACGAACGGCCGCCGCGTCCACAGCACGACGCTGGTCGGCAGCGGATCGCCCGACGCGACGCCTTCGGGAAACAGGTCCCGCCGCTCGCGCCAGGCGCGCCGCGACGCACGCGTTCGGCCCGCCCATAGCAGGGTCGCGCCGATGGCGGCGGCCCCGGCAAGGACCGCTCGGCGATCTGGCCGGCTCGTTGTCGCTCGCGCACCACTCGCCATTCGCTCGTCCCTCCGTACAGGGCGACACGGATATTATATAAGCGCTTTTATTTCAAATGCGGGATTCGCCGCTGGCGATCGCTCGTCTATCCCGGCGCGGCGACCATGGCGACCGCTGAGGCGGCCATCACGCCGACCGTCAGCCAACCGAACAGCTTGAGCGATGGCGGCGCGACGAAATCGTGCATGACGTCGCGCCGCGAGACCAGGATCATCAGCACCACGAGTACCGGGACCGCGACGACGCCGTTGATCACCGCGCTCCAGAACAACGCCTTCATCGGGTTGATCGGAGACCAGTCGATCGCCACCCCGGCAACCATGCCCAGCGCGATTACGGCATAGAATGCTTTGGCCCGCGCCGGCTTGTGTTCGAGACTGGCGTCCCAGCCCGCCACCCCGCTGATCGCATAGGCGGATGCGCCGCTGAGTACCGGGACCGCAAGCATACCGGTGCCGATGATTCCAAGGCTGAACACCGCAAAGGCGAGGCTCCCCGCGACCGGCTTCAGTGCGAGCGCCGCGTCGGCCGCGCTCTGAATGTCGGTTTTGCCCGCCGCATGGAGCGTCGCCGCGGTCCCCAGGATGATCGCCAGCGCCACGATGTTCGACACCGCCATGCCCGCCAGCGTGTCCCACCGGATCCGGGCAAGCGCGTCCGCCGCCTGTTCCTTCGCCTCGCGCAGCGGACGGCGCTCGTCGTCCTGCTGGATCTCCTCGACTTCCTGCGACGCCTGCCAGAAGAACAGATAGGGGCTGATCGTGGTGCCGAAGATTGCGACGATCACCGTTACCGCGCCCGCGCCGGCGATTTTCGGGACGACGAGGCCTTCGACCACCGCCGCCCAGTCGATCCGCACCATGAAAACCAGCGCGATATAGGCGAGCAGTATCAACGTCAGCCATTTGAGGAACGAGGCGTAGCGGTGATAGGGCACGTAAAGCTGGAGCAGCAGCGACACGACCGCGAAGCCGATCGTGAACCAGTGCCGGCCGCCCCCCGCGACGAGCGCCGAAGCCTCCCCCATCGCCGACAGATCCGCCCCGATGTTGATCGTGTTGGCGCAGAACAACAGCCCTACCAGGACGTACACCGCCCAGCGCGGCAGGACCTTGCCGAGCGAGTAGCCGAGTCCGTGGCCGGTGACTCGGCCGAGCCGCGCGCTCGCAAGCTGCACCGCCACCATTAGCGGATACGCCAGCAACATCGTCCACATCAGGCTGGGCCCGAATTGCGCCCCCGTCTGCGAATAGGTGGCGATGCCGCTTGGATCGTCGTCGGCCGCGCCGGTGACGAGGCCCGGGCCCAGCTGCTTGATACGTTCCCGTAAGCCCAATCTCGACCTCGCCCGATTCCCGTTGCGGCGATCCTGTCAGTATCGCGGCGACGGGTTGCCCGGCTTAACGAAGATCAGTGGTTTCGGTTGCCGGGCGATCGCTTCATTGTTCGCGCCCGCGATACATCTGTGATTCGCGCGCAAAAAGTGGTTTACTCGCCACCATGGACGACTCCGCCTTCGCTTCGCTGACGCCGCGCGAGCGCGACTGCCTGCGCGGCGTGCTGGCGTTGCAGGGATCGGGCGAGATCGCGCGCGAACTCGGCATCGCAGCGGGAACGGTCGACGCCTATCTTGGCGCCGCCAAGGTCAAGCTCGGCGCGCGCGACCGCAAGCACGCCGCGCTGCTGTTCGGCGAATACGAAGCGGGCCGCTCCCCCACCGGCGCCGGCCCCCAGATTTTCGCATGCGAAAATCTGGGGCTGGCGGCGGCGTCACGTCACCCTTCATGGTCGCAGGCGATCGAGGGCGGCCTCTCCCCTTCCCTACATGACGCCGTCCTCGATCAGCGGCGCTTCGGCGGCGTCACGGGGCGGACCGGTTGGTCCGGTATGCTCCGTGACGTAATCGAAGGGGCGAGACCGAGTGACTTGTCGACTGCATCCAGGGGGGTTCTGATTCTGGCGGCCACCGTGATCATAGGCTTTGCCTTCTTCGCGGTCAGCGCCGGAGTCGGCGCCCTTTACGGCCTGGCGACGTTCCTCCGCTCGCTTTCACACTGACGTCGCATCACCCTTAACTGGCGCGCCTGTTCCGCCCGGCGCGCGTGGAGGCTTTATGCGCGTCGACCCGACCAACCACCCTCATTACGATGCAATCCTGACCGTTTCGGCCGCGGTGCTCGCCGCCGAGCGCGACATGGACAGCTCGATCGCCAAATTGTCGAAACTCGTGACCACGACGATCGAAACCTATGGCGACGCCAAGCTGCCCGCCGCGATGGCGCAGCCCGCCCTCGCCAAGCTGACCGAGGCGCTGACCGCGCATGTCGACAGCCGCCGCCTGCTCGGCGAAGCGCACCGCGAATATGGCCGCACCGCCAAGATGCTCGGCGCGACGGCGGAGGAATGGGGTCCGGGTTGGCCATGCCCCGGGATCAATACCGACCAGGCCGCGCCGGCGCGTCCGGCGCTGAAGGTCGCCGCCTAGGGATCGGGTTGACGGGAGAGGCGATCATGATCGATCCCGACGACCATGATCGTCCTGCTCTTCCTTTGCCTGTGGCTCGGCGTTTGCGGTTACGCACTCTGGCGGGGTGGGCGACCAGAGCAATTCGTCTCGCTTTCGTTCCTGGCGGCGTTCGTTCTGACGGTCGCCTCGGACCGCCTGGGTTATCAATGGCGCGGCATTCAGATGGGGACGTTCCTTGTCGACGTGATAATGCTGGTCGTGCTGGTTGCGATCGCGCTCAGGGCCAATCGGTACTGGCCGATCGGCATCGCGGCGATGCAGGCGCTGGCGGTCGTCGGCACGCTGTTGAAACTGGCGGATCCGCACATGGCGCCGCTGCTATACTGGATCGGCAACGTGGTCTGGGCCTATCCGATGTTGATCCTGTTGCTGCTTGGCACCATCCGTCATCGCAACC
>JAFEEZ010000080.1 GCA_018240825.1 Pseudomonadota bacterium
CGCCCGCGACGATCACGCTCGCCGATATCGTCGAGGCGATCGAGGGGCCGATCGCGATGACCGCGTGCGTCGATCATGGCGCGCATGATTGCTGCGTCGAACAAAGCTGCAAGGTGAAGCCGCACTGGAACGCGGTGAACGGCGCGGTGCGTGGAGCGCTGGCGGGCATAGCGCTTTCAGACCTTGCGCGCTTCCCCGGCGAAAGCCGGGGTCCAGGTGTGAGCGGCCCGATACTGGACCCCGGCTTTCGCCGGGGAAGCGAAGTGATTGGGGCGTAATATGGCCACCCGCAACGCCGAGGCGCATGCTGCCGCGAACAAGCAATATGAATGGGGCTTCTCCTCAGACATCGAACAGGAGTTTGCGCCCAAGGGGCTGTCCGAGGACACGGTCCGCTTCATCTCCGCCAAGAAGAATGAGCCCGAATGGATGCTCGAGTGGCGGCTGAAGGCGTATCGGTTGTGGCTGACGATGGAGATGCCCGACTGGGCGAAGCTCAACGTTGACCCGATCGATTACCAGGACGCCTATTATTACGCCGAGCCCAAGGCGAAGCCGAAGCTGGGGTCGCTCGATGAGGTCGATCCCGAAATCCTTAAGGTCTACGAAAAGCTCGGTATTCCGATCGAGGAGCAGAAGGTGCTCGCGGGCGTCGAGGGCGCGCGCAAGGTCGCGGTCGATGCGGTGTTCGATTCGGTCAGCGTCGCGACGACGTTCCGCAAGGAGCTCGAGGCGGCCGGCGTCATCTTCCGCTCGATCAGCGAAGCGATCCGCGAATATCCCGACCTCGTCCGCAAATGGCTGGGCAAGGTCGTGCCGCAGCATGACAATTACTTCGCGGCGCTCAACTGCGCGGTCTTCAGCGACGGGACCTTCGTCTACATTCCGGAGGGCGTGCGCTGCCCGATGGAGCTCTCCACCTATTTCCGCATCAATGCCGAGAATACCGGCCAGTTCGAACGCACGCTGATCGTCGCCGACAAGGGCGCGTATGTGTCGTACCTCGAAGGCTGCACCGCGCCGATGCGCGACGAGAACCAGCTTCACGCCGCCGTGGTCGAACTGGTCGCGCTCGACGATGCCGAGATCAAATATTCGACCGTCCAGAACTGGTATCCGGGCGACGAGCACGGCAAGGGCGGGATCTACAATTTCGTCACCAAGCGCGCTTTGTGCCAGGGCCGGAACAGCAAGGTGTCGTGGACTCAGGTCGAGACCGGCAGTGCGATCACCTGGAAATATCCCAGCTGCATCCTCAACGGCGAGAACAGCGTCGGCGAATTCTATTCGGTCGCGGTCACCAACAATCGCCAGCAGGCCGATACCGGCACCAAGATGATTCACAACGGCAAGGGATCGCGATCGACCATCGTGTCGAAGGGGATCAGTGCGGGGCGCAGTAACAACACCTATCGCGGACTGGTGCGCGTTGCGCCGGGCGCGGAGGGCGTGCGCAACTTCACCCAATGCGACAGTTTGCTGCTCGGGTCGGAATGCGGCGCGCACACCGTGCCGTATATCGAAGTGCGCAACCCGTCGGCGCAGATCGAGCATGAGGCGACGACCAGCAAGATCAGCGAGGATCAGTTGTTCTACGCGATGCAGCGCGGGCTCGATCAGGAAGCCGCGGTCGCGCTGATCGTCAACGGCTTCGCGCGCGAAGTGCTCCAGCAACTGCCGATGGAATTCGCGGTCGAGGCGCAGAAGCTGCTTGGGATTTCGCTTGAGGGGAGCGTGGGATGAGCTCCCTCTTATTCGTCCCGCTAATTTTTTTACCAGCAGTTTTGTGCGCGCCGTTGACGTTGGTTTTGTGCGGGGGGCTGAATTTAAATCGGAGCTTAGTTATTGCTTTATGTGCGCTTCTGTCTCCCCTAATTATTGTAGAGACATTTATGCTTTTCTGGGGAGCGGAGGCAACGTTACTGCTGTTCTGGACGCCTATGTTCCTGTTGGCGGGCGGTGCAATTTCATCACTGAGCTTAACGGTTTGGGACGGCTTACGTGGAGGTGATACTCTGTGATCGCCTTCGCCCTCACCGCCGCGACCACGGCCGACCCGACCGATTTCGACGCGCTCAGCAAGGCGGTCGCGAAGTGCGATCGCGCAGTCGTGACCAAGACGGTCAACGACACGATCGCGCGGCACTCGACTTTCCTGATCGACGCCTATGCCGAACAGCGCGCGATCGCCCAGGCGCGCATCGACCTCGCCGAACGCCGCCGCAAGCTGCATTCGGGCGAAAAAACCGCTGATACCGAAGCCGCGCTGACCCTCGCCGGCGAAGGGTTGGTCGATCGCCAGCGGGCGCTCGACGACCAGCGCACGCTCGACCGGCTCGAACAGGAAATGATGTACTACTTTCGCCAGCAATATCTGACGCAATGCGCTGGCCGCGGGATCGAGAAATAAGATGCTGACCATCGACAACCTCCACGCCGAAATCGACGGCAAGGAAATCCTCAAGGGGCTTAGCCTGACGGTGAACGCGGGCGAGGTGCACGCGATCATGGGACCCAACGGCGCGGGCAAGTCGACGCTGGGCTACGTGCTCGGCGGGCGGCCGGGGTATGAGGTGACAGCTGGAAGCGTGCGCTTTCTTCCTCGCCATTGCGAGGAGCAAAGCGACGAAGCAATCCAGGACGGCGCGCAGGACCCTGGATTGCGTCGCTCCGCTCGCAATGGCGGAGAGTGGGTGGATTTGCTGGAACTCGAACCGTACGAGCGCGCGGCGGCCGGGCTGTTCCTGGGCTTCCAGTACCCGGTCGAGATTCCCGGCGTGTCGAACGTCCAGTTCCTGCGCGAGGCGCTCAACAGCCAGCGGCGCGCGCGGGGCGAGGCGGCGCTGTCGGGCGGCGATTTCCTGAAGCTCGCGCGGGCGCAGGCGAAGGCGCTGGCGATGGACGCGGAGATGCTCAAGCGGCCGGTCAATGTCGGCTTTTC
>JAFEEZ010000081.1 GCA_018240825.1 Pseudomonadota bacterium
ATCGGCTCGCTGATGACCGCCTTGTCGATCACCGCGCTGGCCGCAATTCCGTGGGCGCTGCTCCACGGCAGCGGGCGGCGCGGCCCGATCGCGGCGTCGGCGTTGGGCGCGGCGATCGGCTTCGTGCTTTTCCTCGGCGGGCAGACCTATGGCTACGGGCTGTTCGCGATGCCCGCGATGGACGCGCGCACCTTGCTCTACCGCTGGGCGAGCGGACTTCTCACCAGCCTGATCATGGCAGCGATGGCCGCCGGAATCGCGGTGGCGATGTGGCGGGTGGCGTACCGGAGGGTTGGTTAAGGTCGAACGCTAGGCCGGTCCCACCCGGAAAGCGCAGAGCTTGTTGCCGTCGAGATCGCGGAAATAGGCGCCGTAGAAGGCCTGCGGCCCCTCGTCGCCGCGCAGGCCCGGCGCGCCTTCGTCGCTACCGCCAAGCTCGATCGCGCGGTTGTAGAAGGCATCGACCTGATCGCGGCGTTCGAACGGGATCGCCACCATATTGCCGTTACCGACGGTCGCCGGCTGGCCGTCGTACGGCCGGGTCACCGCGATCGCCGGTTTGTCGAACGCCGTCCCGTACATCGTGAAGCCGTTGGGTTCCGCGAATTCCATAATGCGTTTCGCGCCGATCGATCCGAACAGATCGTCGTAAAACGCCTGCGCCTTGCCGATATCGTTGGTGCCGAGCGTCGCGTAGCCAATCATCGTCGTTCCTTCCTTCCCCTTTTCCCGGTTCCTACAACGCCGCCGGCACCTTGTCCTTCGCAGTGCACTCGCCCTGGCGGACCGAATGGATGCGCATTTCCATCAAGCCCTGTTTGGCGCCGAAATTGTCATAGGCTTCGACGGTCATCGTCATGTCCTGATCGGTCGCGCCGAGCGTCCCGGTAGCGACGACCTTGGCGGACTTGCCGGTGGCGTCCTTGCAGGTGCCCGCGACGTCGAGATTGCCGCCAGCGACCGATTTCTTGTCGAACGTGCAAGTGCCGCCCCCGCCGCCGAGCTTTTCGAGATTGGCGGTGGGATCCTCCTTTTCCGCCCATTCGGGCGTGACGCAAATCGTCGTCGCGTTCATCACCCCGAACAACTGCTCCAATGCGGCCTTGTTCTGCTCGGCGTTCGCGCCTTCGACGCGCTTGACCTCGAACGTCTGCGACCAGCTGCCCGGCTGACGTTTTGGCGGCGGCCCGCTCTTGCCGCACGCCGTCAGCGCCAGCGCCGCTGCGCTCACGGCGATCACCGTCCTGTGCATCTTCACTCCTTGTCCTCGGTGCCACGGCAAGCGCCGGTGCGCTTGCCGTCCACGGTCATCTTCATCGACATCGCGGCGTAAGGCGAATTGCCGTCCGTATTCGACGCCATGTCCATATGGTAGCTGTCGGACGAGAAATTGCCTGTCATCGTCGCGTTCATGTCGCCGCCTTCGCTCTTGCAAGACATCGCGGCGTCGATCTTGCCGCCGCCCATGGTGAACCGGCTGTAGGTACAGCTCTTGTCGCCGTTCTTGTCGCCGGTGAAGAAAGCGCGTTTGGCCTTGACGTCTTCCTCGGTCACGCAACTCACGAATTTCCGCGGCTGACCCATCCGGCCGGCCATCCTGGCCTGCGCCTCGGGCGGGAGCTTGGGCATCTTCATGTCGCTGATTGTCATCGTCCCCTCCCAGCGGCCGGGCGAGATCATGTCGGCGTCGCCTGTCGCCGCGGCGACCTTCGCCTTGACCTCCGCCTCGCTGGCGTTGGTCGCGGTGACAGTCGGGCCGCCGGCGTTGCACGCGGCGAGCGGGACAAGGGCGGTGACGAGCAGAAAACGGCGCATGGTTGGACTCCCCTGAAATATGCCCGCAAAAACGAACAAGGCGACCGTTCCCGCTTTGTTGCGGGTTGGCCGCCTTCATCCCATATTCCTCAACTATGGCAATCCAGATTCGCACCAGCCTGGCCGAGCCCGAGACCGGGCAGTCGTTCATCCCGCACCGGCCCGAACGGCCGGCGAAGGTCGAGGGCGGCAGGAAGTTCAGGCTGGTCAGCGATTACGAACCGTCGGGCGACCAGCCGCAGGCGATCAAGGAACTGACCGAAGCCGCGCTGGCGGGCGAGCGCGACCAGGTGCTGCTCGGCGTGACGGGGTCGGGCAAGACCTTCACGATGGCGAAGGTGGTCGAGACGCTTCAGCGACCCGCGCTGGTGCTCGCGCCGAACAAGATTCTGGCGGCGCAGCTTTATGGCGAATTCAAGTCATTCTTTCCCGAGAATGCGGTCGAGTATTTCGTCAGCTATTACGATTATTATCAGCCCGAGGCCTATGTCCCGCGATCCGACACGTATATCGAGAAGGAAAGCTCGGTGAACGAGGCGATCGACCGGATGCGGCATTCGGCCACCCGGTCGCTGCTCGAACGCGACGACGTGCTGATCGTGGCGTCGGTGTCGTGTCTCTACGGCATCGGATCGGTCGAAACCTACTCGGCGATGATCTTCGACCTGAAGAAGGGCCAGACGGTCGACCAGCGCGAGATCGTGCGCAAGCTCGTCGCGCTGCAATACAAGCGCAACGACCAGGCATTCGCGCGCGGCAATTTCCGCGTGAAGGGCGACAATCTCGAAATCTTCCCGTCGCACTATGAGGACACGGCGTGGCGCGTGTCGTTCTTCGGCGACGATATCGAGGACATCGTCGAGTTCGACCCGCTGACGGGCAAGAAGATCGCGAGCCTCAATTACGTACGCGTGTTCGCCAATTCGCATTATGTGACGCCCGGGCCGACGCTCAAGCAGGCGATGGAGGCGATCAAGTTCGAGCTGGCCGAACGGCTCAAGGAATTGCAGGCGGAGGGCAAGTTGCTCGAAGCGCAGCGGCTCGAGCAGCGTACCAACTTCGACCTCGAAATGATTGCCGCAACTGGATCTTGTGCGGGAATCGAGAATTACAGCCGCTTCCTGACCGGGCGGTTGCCGGGTGAGCCGCCGCCCACCTTGTTCGAATATCTGCCGGAGAATGCGCTCCTCTTCGTCGACGAGAGCCACCAGACGATTGGCCAGATCAACGGCATGGCGCGCGGCGACCATCGGCGGAAGATCACGCTCGCCGAATACGGCTTTCGCTTGCCGTCGTGCATCGACAACCGTCCGCTGCGTTTCAACGAATGGGATGCGATGCGCCCGCAGACGACGTATGTCTCGGCGACGCCTGGCGGATGGGAGATGGAGCAGACCGGGGGCGTCTTCGCCGAACAGGTCATCCGCCCGACCGGGCTGATCGATCCGCCGGTCGATATCCGCCCGGTCGAGGACCAGGTGCAGGACTGCAT
>JAFEEZ010000082.1 GCA_018240825.1 Pseudomonadota bacterium
CTTTGCCGTTAAGCCGCCATTATTCCCCGGCATCCCGGCGCCGACCGGATACCGCCCCTTCGTGGACATGCAGCATTTTGGAGCGTCGATGAACAGCGGCTTTGTCGAAGCTTCGACCAACCCCGCGGCCAATCTGGCCCCCAATTTGGCGCACGCGGCGGAGGATCTCGCCGGGTTGGAGCCGGTCAAGACGATCAAGAGCCGCTGGCCGATGATCATCGCCGGCGCGCTGACCGCGGCGATGATCGTCGGGCTGGCGCACCAGCTGCTCAAGTCCGGGCTTGGCGGGTTGAGTCGCGCGACTCCCGACAGCTGGCTCTATTACGTCGCGTTCGCGCTGCTCTATTTGGCCCCGCCATTGGGCGACTTCATCATCTTCAGAAAATTGTGGCGCATCCCGCTCGAAGGACTGGGCGCGCTGATGAAGAAGCGGATCGCGAACGAGGTTGTGTTGGGCTATTCGGGCGAAGCCTATTTTTACGCCTGGGCGCGCCAACGCGCACAGATGGTCGCCGCCCCGTTCGGCGCGGTGAAGGACGTGATGATCCTGTCGGCGATGGCCGGCAATCTGATGACGCTGGCGATGACGGCGCTCGCACTGCCATGGCTGCCCGCGCAATATTTGCGGCCGATGCTGATCGGGATGGGCGTCGTGGTGGTGATGAGCCTCCCCTTCCTGATCTTTTCGCGGCGCGTCTTCTCGCTCGACCGCAAGACTCTGTGGTGGGTGTTCGGGGTGCATATCGTCCGGCTCGCGGCGAGCAGCCTGTTCATCGCGTTCGCCTGGCATTTCGCGCTGCCTGGCATCGCGATCGGCGCGTGGCTGCTGCTGTCGGCGACGCGGATGATGGTGTCCCGCCTGCCGTTCATTCCCAACAAGGATCTGGTGTTCTCGACCGTCGCCATCGCGTTGCTGGGCGAAAACAGCGACCTGTCCAGCCTGATGGCGTTCACCGCCGCCGCGATCCTGCTGACGCATGTCGTTCTCGCCGCCGGCTTCGCCGTGCAGAGCCTCATCAAGCGCGAAGTCTGAGGAAGCGACGATGCGCATCGTCGACGTCAACGAATTCTACTCGCCGACCGGCGGCGGGGTGCGCACCTATATCGATCGCAAGATGGCCCTGATGGCGGAGATGGGCCACGAACTGATCTGCATCGCGTGCGGCCGCGACAAGGAATATGTCGACGAGCGCGTCGGTGGCGGCAAGGTCATCTACCTCAAGTCGCCGGGCCTGCCGTTCGACAAGAATTACGGGCTGTTTTCGCGGGCCGAACCGATCTGGCGCCTGCTCGACGAACTCGACCCCGACGTGGTCGAAACATCGTCGGTGTGGCGGCCGGCCTGGATCGTCGGCAAATGGCGAGGCCGCTCGCTCAAGTCGTTCTTCATGCACAACGACAATATCGCCGCCTATCCGATGCGCTGGCTGGAAGGGCTCGCGCCGCCCGAGCAGATCGAGGACATGTGCTTCATCTACGCCCAATACATGAACCGCTTCCTTGGCCTTTACGACACCGTCGTGACCAACGGCCCGGCGCTGGAAAAGCGGCTCAAGCGTCGCGGCGTCAGGATCGACACGGCGATGACCCTGGGCATCGAGCGCGGCCACTTTTCCCCCGAGCTGCGCGATGAACGGTTGCGCGCGGCGATGCTGCGACAGCTCGATCTGCCGCCCGACGGGCATTTGCTGCTAGGCCTCGGCCGCCACCATGGCGAGAAGCGCTGGCCGATGATCGTCGATGCCGTCGAGCGCGCGGGCGACCAGTTGCCGGTCGGACTGATGCTGCTCGGCACCGGGCCGGAAAGCAAGCGGATAGAGGCGCGGATCGCGGGCAGTCCACACATCAAGATGTTCCGCCCGGTCTATGACCGCCCCCGGCTCGCGCGGATCATGGCGAGCTGCGACGCGTTGATCCACGGGTCGGAAACCGAGCCGTTCGGACTGGTGGCGTCCGAAGCGATGGCGTCTGGTCTGCCGCTGATCGCCCCGGACACGGGCGGTTGCGCCGAGGCCGCGGACCCGCTGACCAGCGAATTGTACTGCCCGCGCGACGCCGCCGACGCGGCGCTGGCGATCGAACGGATGTTCGCGCGCGAGCCGGCGATCCTGCGCAAGGCGGCCGTGGTCGCCGCCACCCGCGTCCGCACCGACCGCGAGCACACGGTCGACCTGATGAACTATTACGCCGAGCGCATCGCCGAGAAAGCGGGTCGCTCGCCCGGATCAGTCGCCGTAGCGGCCTGATTTCAACTCGAATACCGACATGCTGTCGCGCCCGAGCGGCACTTGCGCCTTCAGGTGATAATCCTTCGCCATCCGCGCGATGACGAGCGCGCGTAGTTCCGACCGCTCACCAAAATAGGGCGTGCGCAGCACCACCACTGCCGGCCTGAGCGCCAGGATTCGCTCGATCTCGCCCTGTTGATCGACGCCGATCGCGCCGCGTTCGCGTTTGCGGCCGAGATGGCTGGGAAAGACGTATGGCGACAGCCGGCAGCGCCCGCTCATCGGATAGAGCATCGGGTCGCCCGAATAGACGTAGAGACATCCGCGTCCGCGCCCGATCGCCCCAACGACCCGAGCGAACTGCGCCGGCCCGCCCCGGTTGAGCCGTTTGATGATGACGGTCGCCTCGCCACCAAGGAACGCTATCAAAAGGACGATCGCGGTGATCTGCGGTGATCGGCGCGGATCGTCGGCGAACCCGGCCGCGCAAATGCACAGCGGAACCAGCACCGGCAACGCATAATGGTCGAACCACGACCCGAACGCGAGCAACCCGAAGACCGCCGCCGCCAGCCACGCGAACAACCAGCCGCGGATGCCGCTTCGGTCGCCGCGCAGAAACGTCAGGACAGCAGCGGCGAACAATGGCGACGTGATAAGGACGATCTTGAACAGGTTGCCGAGCTGTTCGAGCATCGGATCGGCCTGTCGCGCGGCGATCGACGCGAAGTTCGCATAGGCGAACGCCGTTCCGCGCCCGATCGCCTGATAATAGCCCCATGCCAGCGCAGTCGGAATCAATGCGACGACCGCCAACAATGCGCCCCCCGCCAGCATCGGCACGGCGTGGCGCCGCCGCATCCGTTCGCGCCACAACCACCACAGCCCGAAGAACAAACCTTCGAACACGACCGAATATTTGATCTGGAGCGCGATGCCGACCAGCGCCATCGCGCCAAGCCCGCGGCGCAGGCGGTTGGCCGGGTCGTGGTCGCGGTCGCTCGACGCGATCAGCGCCGCGGCCGCGACCATCAGCAGGTTGTAGAAAACCGGGGCCTGACCACCTTGGCCCTCGAGCAGATCGAGCCAGGCGATATAGGCGACGGCGGCGGCCAGCGCGCCACGCCGCCACCCTGCCCGGTCGGCGAGCCGCGCAATCATCAGCGCAGTCGCCACCGCCGAACCCAGCGCCATGAGTTGATACGCCCAGATCCCGAGCGGCAGACCGAACGCCGCCGCAGGGGTGTAAAGCAGGAACAGCCCGATCGGCTTTCGGTCCCAGATATCGACATAGGGCAAGGCCCCGTTGAGCATCGAACGCGCAGTGACGAAATAGAAACTCTCGTCGACATGCACGATCGGGTTGCCGAACGTGGCGGCGCGCGCGATGATCGCGACCAGCAAAAGGATCGCCCAGCGCGGCAGCCTTTCGATGGTGCGGATGGGGGACGTCACGTCCGCGCCCTTAGGGTCCGCGTTGATCGGCGGCAAGGAAGCAGGGGAGGAGGACCAGCATGTACCGGATTGATCGCCGCTCCTTGTTGATGACGGGAACGCTCGGCTTGAGCGCCTATGCCGTCCCCGGTTTCGCGCAAACCGACAGCGTCGCGACTTTGCGCGGCTTCACCCACGGCGTCGCGTCGGGCGAGCCGGCAAGCGACTCGATGCTGCTCTGGACGCGCTACCTTCCTGCCGACGGCAAACCCGCTCATGTCGCGGTCGAGGTCGCCGAGAACAGAGATTTCGCGAAGATCGTGAGCGAGGGAGTCGCGATCACCGGACCGTGGCGCGACTGGACGGCCAAGATCACCGTGTCGGGGCTGCAGCCGGGAACGCACTATTTCTACCGCTTCGTGACGCCCGACGGGACACGCTCGCCGGTCGGGCGGACGAAAACCTTGCCCGAGGGCAATCAAGCGCGCGCCTTCAAGGCGGCGATCTTCTCGTGCGCGAACATGCCGTTCGGTTTCTTCAACGCCTATGCTCATGCGGCGGCGCGCGACGATATCGATCTCGCGATTCACCTTGGCGATTATTTCTACGAATACAGACTCGGCGGCTATCCGCCGCTCAGGGACCAGGTGCGGTCCACAGAGCCCGCCAACGAACTGATCCACCTGGCCGATTACCGCACCCGCTACGCCAGCTATCGCGCGGACCCCGACCTGCAGGCGCTGCACGCCAGGCTGCCGTGGATCGTGCAATGCGACGATCACGAGACCGCCAATGACACATGGGAGGGCGGCGCCCAGAATCACCAACCCGACGAGGGCGACTGGAGTCTGCGCCGCAACGCGGCGATGCAGGCGTGGCGCGAATGGATGCCGGTCAGCGACGAACCGTGGAAGACATACGAGATCGGCGCGCTCGCGACACTGTTCCGCACCGAGACGCGCGATCTGGCGCGAACCGAGCAGCCCGATATCGCGCCACTGATCAAGGAGGCCGACCCGGTCGCGGCGCTCAAGGCGTTCCGCGACGGCGCATGGATGGATCCCGCCGCGACGATGATGGGGACGCAACAGGCCAACTGGCTGTTCCACGCACTTCGCCAGTCGGTGAGGACCGGCCGGAAGTGGCAAATCGTCGGATTCGGCACGATCATGGGCCACATGATCATGCCCGAAGCGGCGCTGAGCTGGCTCGATGCGAGTTCGAGCGAGGGCTCTCGCAACTACATTTTGCGTGCGGTGAAGGCGGGCAAGCTCGGCCTGCCGTTCAACTATGACGACTGGGGCGGCTATCCCGCCGAGCGCGCGCGGTTCCTGCGGGCCGCGCAGGCCGCGAGCGCGAACCTGGTGGTGATTTCGGGCGACAGTCACAACGGCTGGGCGTACGATCTGGGACAGGCCGGCAGGCCGGCGGGGGTCGAATTCGCGGGGCAGAGCGTCACGTCGAACGGCTATGAGGGCTCGACCAAAACCGACCCCAGGGTGATCGCGGCCGGCCTGGTCGCGGCCAATCCTGAACTCAAATGGTGCGACACGTCGCGACGCGGCTATATGGCGCTGACGATCACGCCGGCGAGGGTGTCGAACGACTGGATGTTCGTCGATTCGATCAAGACGCGATCGGCGAATGCTGTGGTCGGACACACCGCCACGGTGATGCACGGCAGGAACGTGATGGTCTAGGCCCGCACCGCCGTCACGAAATAGTCCAGCCGGGTGTTCTCGCCGACCTTGAAACCCTTGCCCGGCGAAAAACCCAGCCCGGCGATGTCGATCACACGCAGCCCCGCCGCTTCGATCAATGCGGTGAGTTCGTCGGGCGTCAGGAACTTGTCCCAATCGTGCGTGCCTTTGGGGATCACGCCAAGCCGCTCTCCCACCGTGATCATCGCGAGCCGCGACAAGGCGGTGCGATTGGGCGTGGAGAGAATCAGCAGCCCATCCGCGGCAAGCGCCCGCGCCAGCCCCGCGACGAACGCCGCGGCATCGGCGACATGCTCGATCACTTCCATCGACGTGACGAGATCGAAGGTCTCGCTCGACAGAGCCTCGATTCCCCCGGCGCGATAATCGATCGCCAGCCCCGACTGCGCCGCGTGCGCGCGCGCGACGCCGATATTCTCGGCCGCGGCGTCAAGTCCTGTCACCGCCGCGCCGAGCCGCGCCAGCGGCTCGCACAGCAACCCCGCGCCGCAACCGACGTCGAGCGCGCTTTTGTCTGCGAGCGGCGTGAAGCCGACTCCGTCGCCCCGCCAATGCCGGTCGACCTGGTCGCGGACGTATCTGAGCCGCGGCGGGTTGAGCCGGTGGAGCATCGCCGACGAGCCATTGGGGTCCCACCAATCCTTCGCGAGCTTCCCGAAATGCGCGGCTTCCTGCGGATCGATAGTTGCGGACGTTACGGTTGCGCTATCCATGCGGCCTTCCTATCAGCGCCGCTTTCGCAATCCAAAGGACTTCCCGCAGCCGATGGCGCGTCCGAAAAACCGGATAGTGATGAAATTCGGCGGCACGTCGATGGCCGGGATCGAGCGCATCCGCGCCGTCGCGCGCCGCGTCAAGCGCGAAGTGGACGCCGGCAACCAAGTCGCGGTGGTCGTTTCGGCGATGGCCGGCGACACAGACCGGCTGGTCAATTTCTGCCGCGAAGCGTCTTCGCTCTACGACGCGCGCGAGTATGACGTCGTGGTGTCGTCGGGCGAGCAGGTGACGTCGGGGCTGCTCGCGATCGCGCTTCAGGCGGCGGGGGTGAAGGCGCGGAGCTGGATGGGCTGGCAATTGCCGATCCACACAGACGACGCCTTCGCCAAGGCGCGGATCGAGAGGATCGATATGTCCGCGCTCGACGCGTCGCTGGCGTCGGGCGAAGTCGCGGTGATCCCGGGGTTTCAGGGTCTTGCCGGCGATGGCCGCGTGACGACGCTCGGCCGCGGCGGATCGGATACGTCGGCGGTCGCGGTGGCGGCGGCGATGAAGGCCGACCGCTGCGACATCTACACCGACGTCGACGGCGTCTACACGACCGACCCGCGCATCGTGCCCCGGGCGCGCAAGCTCCGCCAAGTGACCTACGAGGAAATGCTCGAACTCGCGAGCGTCGGGGCGAAAGTGCTCCAGACCCGCTCGGTGGGCCTGGCGATGAAGGAAAATGTCCGCGTCCAGGTACTGTCCTCGTTCACCGGCGACGACGCGCCGATGGCCGACACGCTGCCCGGCACGATGATCGTGGGCGAAGAGGAGATCGACGAGATGGAACGCCAGCTGATCACCGGTATCGCGCACGACAAGAACGAGGCGAAGATCACGCTGACCGACGTGTCCGATACGCCCGGATCGGTAGCCGCGATCTTCGAACCGCTGGCGGCGGCGAACATCAACGTCGACATGATCATCCAGAACATCGCGCACCAGACCGCCGATCACAAGGCGGCGACCGACGTCACCTTCACCGTGCCCGCCGTCGATCTCACCCGGTCGATCGAAGCGCTGACCCAGGCGAAGAGCGCGATCGGCTTCGACGAACTGGTCCACGACACGCGCGTCGCCAAGATCAGCGTGGTCGGCGTGGGGATGAAAAGCCATGCCGGCGTCGCCAGCACGATGTTCACGACCCTGGGCCAACGCGGGATCAACATCCAGGCGATCTCGACCAGCGAGATCAAGGTCAGCGTGCTGATCCACGAGGACGAAACCGAACTCGCGGTGCGCGTGCTGCACACGGCTTACGGCCTGGACGCAGAGGAGGCGGGCGCCGCCTGAGCGCGGCAAGAGATTGGCACGCGAAGGTAGCGCGGAGATGTGATCCCGCCGCGTCACAACTCCAGCGGCCATAATGCAGAGTCTTTGAGGCGATCGGACGCGTCGCGTCAGGGAACAACATCTTTGCGTTCTCCGCGCCTTCGCGCCTTCGCATGAACCAAATCAGCGCAGCACGAGCGTCGCAGCCACACCGAAGTGATCCGAAGGATATTCGCCATCCACCGGCTGATCAGCGATGCGGCGGGCGTCGCGGACAGCGAAATCGTTCGGGTCGGTGAAGATATGGTCGATCACGCGGGGTTTGTGGCCGCGGGAAGTGACCAGGGTCGTATCGGCAGCGCCCGGCGCCAACGCAGGTTCGAGGCCGCGGATCGCAAGCGGGGCCAGCGCGACTTCGTCGAGCGACGCGTTGAAGTCGCCCATCAACACCAACGGCACGCCGTCCTGCGGCAGCCAGTAGAGCAGGCTACGGATCTGCTGCGCGCGCACCGGTCCCTGATCCGGTTTCCAGGCGAGATGCGTGTTGACGATATCGACCGGCCCGCCCGCGGCGCCCACGCGAACGCGCAGCGCGGTGCGATAGTCGTTGAGCGGCTCGAGCTTGATCGTGTCCACCTCGGACACCGGGAGCCGCGAGAGGATCGCGTTGCCGTAGCGGTTGGGAGCGCCCTCGGGCGAGGCCGACATGAAATGGACCGAATAGCCGCCGAGGTCCGCGGCGATCGTTTCGGCCTGATTGGGCAGGTTTTTGGCGCTGTCCTGGAGCACCTCCTGAAGGGCGATGACATCGGGATTGGCCCCGCGCAGCGCGACGGCGATGAGCTTGCGCCGCGCCGGCCAGTTGCCCGCATTGTGCCAGATGTTGAAGGTGACGACCCGCAACGACGTGCGGGCGGCAGCGGCGTGTGGAACGCAGGCGGCGACGGGGAGCGCCGCGGCGGTGGCGAGGACGTCGCGGCGGGTGTACATGCCGCTCTAGTAGCGCCGATCGCCGCGCCGACAACGCTGTCTTGAACACCGGTCGACGCCAATCTCGCCGCTTGCCTCAAGCCTCCTTGCCCGGCTAGGCCCGCGCGATGAGCATTGGCGAAGAGCGGCTGGCGCGGCGCATGGCGCGGGGCGTCGAGTTTCTGGGCAGCGAAGTCGCCATCCTGTGCGGGGCGATGTCGTGGGTCAGCGAGCGCAACCTGGTCGCGGCGATGTCCAACGCGGGCGGGTTCGGGCTGATCGCGTGCGGGGCGATGACGCCCGAGTTGCTCGATGCCGAGATCGCGGGGACGAAAGCGCTGACCGACAAGCCGTTCGGGGTCAATCTGATCACGATGCACCCGCAGCTATTCGACCTGATCGCGGTGTGCGCCAAGCACGGTGTCACGCATGTCGTGCTCGCCGGCGGGCTCCCGCCCAAAGGGTCGCTCGAGGCGATCAAGGAGACCGGCGCCAAGGTGATCTGCTTCGCCCCCGCGCTGAGCCTCGCCAGGAAGCTGATCCGGTCGGGCGTCGATGCGCTGGTGGTCGAGGGCATGGAGGCCGGCGGGCATATCGGGCCGGTGTCGACCAGCGTGCTCGCGCAGGAAATCCTGCCCGAAGTCGCCGCCGACGTGCCGGTGTTCGTCGCCGGCGGGATTGGCCGCGGCGAGGCGATCGCCGCCTATCTCGACATGGGTGCGGCGGGGGTCCAGCTCGGCACGCGCTTCGCCTGCGCCACCGAGAGCATTGCGCATCCGGATTTCAAGAAGGCGTTCTTCCGCGCGTCCGCCCGCGATGCGGTGGCGAGCGTGCAGATCGATCCGCGCCTGCCGGTCATTCCGGTTCGCGCGCTCAAGAACGCAGGGGGCGAATTGTTCACCGCCAAGCAGCGCGAGGTCGCCCAACTGCTCGACGAAGGGAAAGTCGAGATGATGGAGGCGCAGCTCCAGATCGAGCATTACTGGGCGGGCGCGTTGCGCCGTGCGGTGATCGACGGCGATGTCGAGCATGGCAGCCTGATGGCCGGCCAGTCGGTCGGGATGGTGACGAAGGAGGAACCGGTGGTCGATATCATCGCGCAATTGATGGCCGAGGCCGCCCATGCGCTGGAGAAACGCGCAGCGTGAACGAAACGCGCGCCGGCCTGCCGATCGTCGCATTCGCCGATCTCGCCGCGTGGGAGACCTGGCTGACCGATCAGCCTTCCGACGCGAAGGGAGTGTGGCTAAAGCTGGCGAAGGCGGGGAACGCCGCATCGATGCTGACCAAGGCGCAAGCGATCGACGGCGCCTTGTGCCACGGCTGGATCGACGGACAGATCGACAAATATGACGATGCCTGGTTCCTGACGCGCTTCACCCAGCGCGCGTCCCGCAGCAAATGGTCCGAAAAGAACCGCAAGCGCGCGGAGGAATTGATCGCGGATGGACGCGTGTCGGCGGCCGGCCTCGCCGCGATCGAGGCGGCGAAGGCGGACGGGCGATGGGGCGCCGCGTACGCCCCCGCCTCGACCGCGGCCGAGCCCGACGATCTGCGCGCCGCGCTCGATGCCGACCCCACAGCGCGGGCGTTCTTCGACGCGCTGACGGGCGCCAACCGCTACGCGATCCTTTACCGCGTGCACGATGCGAAAAGACCGGAAACGCGCAGCAGCCGAATCGCCAAGTTCGTCGCGATGTGCGCGGCGCACGAAACGCTGCACTGAAAGTTCCAGGCAAAGATCGTAAACGCGGAATTGACGGCTCTTTTGAAGGAGTTGTTGCCCCAATCCGAGCGACCCTCCGTCGTGCGTCACGCAGGGTGACGCGTTTTGGGGGCTGTAAAAATGCGTATTCTCCTTGCCGTGCTGGGCGCTTCTGTGTTCGCTGCGGCGGGCGCGCCCGCCGCTGCGCAGACGTTCAAACCGGCGGTCGTCGATGCCGACATTTCGCCGCTTGAAACCTTGTGGCATGTCCGCGTCGCACTCAACGTCGCCGCGCTTGGCTGCCGCGACGCCGACGAAGCGGCGACGGTCGCGGCGTATAACTCGCTGATTCGCCGCAATACAGCCGTGCTCGCCGCCGCCAACGGCGCGGTCGATGCGCGCTACAAGGCGCAATATGGCGCAAAGTGGCAAGATGCGCGCGAACGCGACATGACCAAACTCTACAATTTCTTCGCGCAGCCGGCGGCGCAGGCCGAATTTTGCGCCACTGCGAAGGGGGCGCTGGCGCAGGTCGGCGTGATCGACCCCGGCGCGTTGATGGCGTTCGCGAAAACCGAACTGCCCGTGCTCGAAGCGCCCTTCTGGAGCCCAGCGCCCGAGACCCACTTCGCCGGTGACGGGAAGGGCCCGACAACGGTGGTCGCGGTTTCCGCAGCGGTTCCGGTCGCACCGACGGGTTTCTGACGCCATAGTGTAACTTGCGGCGGCGGCGATAGCGCCGCCGCCGCCGACCTGCTAGCGGTGGCGCATGGCCGTCACCGCCGCTGCTTCCGCCCGCGAAATTCTCGTCAACCTCCACGAGGTGATGGCCGCGCGGTCGTCGCCGCAGGCCAAGCTCGACGCCGTGGTCCGGATTATCGGCGAAGCGCTCGATAGCGAGGTCTGCTCGATCTATCTGCTGCGCGAGGGGCTGCTCGAACTCTATGCCACCCGCGGTCTCGATCAGGCCGCGGTCCACGTCACCAGGCTGGCGCTCGGCGAGGGTCTGGTCGGGACGATCGCGCAGAATGTCGAGACGCTCAACCTCGATGAAGCCGCCGCGCACCCCGACTTCGCCTATCGCCCCGAAACCGGCGAGGACGAGTTCCACAGCTTCGCCGGCGTTCCGATCATCCGCCGTGAACGCGCCATCGGCGTGCTCGCGGTCCAGCATAAAGATCCGCGCAAATACGAAGACGTCGAGATCGAAGCGATGCAGACCGTCGCAATGGTGCTGTCCGAACTGATCGCCAGCGCCGGTCTCGTCGACCAGCGCGCCGACGCCGCGTCGCGCCCGCAATCGACCGCCGCGATCCGGCTCGAGGGCCTGAAACTGGTCGAGGGAATGGGGATCGGCCACGCCGTCTATCACCAGCCGCGCATCACGATCGAGCATACCGTCGCCGAAGACACGGAGGCCGAGCGCCATCGCGTCTATGCTGCGTTCGACAAGATGCGCGAGCAGATCGACCGGATGTCGGCGCAGGCCGAGTTCGGCGTCGGCGGCGAGCATGACGAAGTGCTGTCGATGTACAAGATGTTCGCGTATGATGAGGGCTGGAGCCGCCGCATCAACGAAGCGATCGACAGCGGCCTGACCGCCGAAGCCGCAATCGAGCGCGTCCAGCAGCGCACGCGGATGCGGATGCGCCAGATCGGCGACCCGCTGCTCCAGGATCGCATGCACGACCTGGAGGATCTGTCGAACCGGCTGCTGCGGATCGTGTCGGGGCAGATGGGGACCGCCGCGCAACTCGGCTTGCGGCAGGACACGATTCTGATCGCGCGCAATTTGGGGCCGGCCGAGCTGCTCGAATATGACCGGCGGCGACTGAAGGGCGTGATCCTGGAGGAAGGGTCGCTGACCGCGCACGTCATCATCGTAGCGCGCGCGATGGGCGTGCCGGTGCTTGGCCGCGTGCGCAGTGTGCGCCAGCATGTCGGCGAGGGCGACCTGTTGCTGCTCGACGTCACCGGCAACGGATCCGCGTTGGTCCGACCGTCGACGGCGATGGAGGA
>JAFEEZ010000083.1 GCA_018240825.1 Pseudomonadota bacterium
GACCCCGAGATAATAGAGGATCGACACCAGGCTGGCGAAGAAGATGATGACGGGGAGCGCGGCGACCGCGAAGGTTTGCGCCAGCGGGTTCGACGCGGCCGGGCCGAACAGGAATTCGGTGCCCTGGTTGGCGTAGCCGAGCAAGGCGGAGACGCCGTTCGACGCCCCTTGCAACGCCGCGACGCCCCACGGCGCCTTCAGCACCAGCACCGCAATTGCAGCTTGCAGCAGGAACGCTGCGCCGACGACGCGCAGGGATATCGCGCGGCGATTGTTCGATAGCGCGAACGCAATGAGCAGGATGACGGCGATACCGGCCAGGCCGATCAGGATACGCATGAATTTGTCGCCCCCGGACTTTCGTTCTCGCGCGGTTATGGCGGCAAAAAATGCCGATGCACAGCCCCGTGCGCGACAGCTTCTGTAAGCTGCTGTTCATGTTGGGAGGATCACCTAGTCCGACGCGGCCGCCGCGCTCTCCCTCGCGCGACCAGCGGCCGCCACGAGGAGAGCAAAGCAATGACCGATGCATTCAAGATGATCGCGATCGCGACCGCCATGACGATCGGCGGCGGTCTCGCCAGCCCCGCGTTCGCGGCGGACAATGCGATGCAGGTGTGCGGCGCCAAATATCAAGCGGCGAAGAAGGCGAACACACTACCCGCCGGCCAGACGTGGAACCAGTACCTCGCACAATGCCGCGCCGGTCTGGCGAAACCGGCTGCCGTCACGCCCCCCGCCAAGCCTGCCCCCGCCGCTGCCGCCAAGCCGGCCAAAGCCGTTACGCCGGCGAAACCCGCGATCAGACCCGGTCAGCCGACCGCGGCGCAGGCGGCGATGTATGCGCGCGAAAAGCAATGCGGTGCGCAATGGCGGGCCGACAAGGCCGCGAAAAAAGTGCCTGCGAGCGAAACCTGGCCGCAATATTGGAGCGCGTGCAACAAGCGGATGAAGTGAGCGCCTGATCCATCCATATCGTGACCCCGGCCGTGAGCCGGGGTCCTGCTTTTTCGGCCAGGGCAGAAAGCGGGATGCCGGATCAAGTCCGGCATGACGGTGATGGGGAGCGGCGCAACCCCTTTGTTTGACGCGCGCGCGTTTCCCGCTAGCGTTCGCGCCATGGAAACCAGCACCCCGGCGATTCCGCGTTCGCTCTTCATCTTCTCGATCCTTTATGGCGGCATGGTCTGCATTGCGGGCGTGCTCGGCGTGAAGCAGGTCGCGTTGGGGCCGCTCGCGGTCGAGGCGGGGATTTTCGGGTTCCTGCTGCTCGTCGTCGTTTCGAGCGCGGTCGCCGAACTGCATGGCCAGAAAGCCGCGACCGCGCTGGTCCGGTTCGGGTTCGTGCCGCTATTCGCCTCCGCCGCGCTAATCCAGCTGGTGCTCGCATTGCCGCACGATCCGGGCATGTATCCGCCCGCGATCGACGCCTTCCCGATCGTCGTCGGGCAGAGCGTGCGCATGATGCTCGCGGGGTTTATCTCCTACGGCATTTCGCAGACGCTCAACGTTTTCATCTTCTCCAGGCTGAAGGGCCAGGAAGGCGAGGGCAGGCTTGTCTGGTTTCGTGGCATGGTGGCGAGTGTGATCAGTCAGATCGTCGACACGGTGCTGTTCATCACAATCTCGTTCTACGGCGAACGCCCCATCCTCGGGCTGATGGAAGGGCAGATGCTGACCAAGGTCGTGCTGTCGATCGTGCTCGTGCCGTTCCTGATCACCGGCGCAGTGGCGCTAGGGAAGTGGCTGGATCGCCGATGATCGTCATCCCAGCGAAAGCTGGGATCTCATGCCGTATCGCATTGACACCCGAGACCCCAGCTTTCGCTGGGGTGACGGAGTGTTTATGGGGCCTCTCATGACCAACCACGCCCCCTCGCCGGCGCTTCTCGCCAAGGCTGAAACGCTCGTCGAGGCGCTGCCCTATCTGCAGCGCTACGCCGGGCGGACGTTCGTGGTGAAATATGGCGGCCACGCGATGGGCGATCCGGAGGCGCAGCGCGACTTCGCCGAGGATATCGTGCTGTTGAAGGCGGTCGGGATCAACCCGGTGGTCGTCCACGGCGGCGGGCCGCAGATCGGCGCGATGCTCAAGCGGCTCGGGGTCGAATCGAGCTTCGTCGGCGGCCTGCGCGTCACCGACGCCGCCACCGCCGAGGTCGCCGAGATGGTGCTGGCGGGCAAGATCAACAAGGAAATCGTCGGCTGGATCGCCGCGCTCGGCGGCCGCGCGGTCGGCATTTCGGGCAAGGACGCCAACCTGGTGATCGCCGAGAAGGTCCATGGCCGCGAGCCCGACCCCAATTCGGGGATCGAACGCCACGTCGACCTGGGCTTTGTCGGCGAACCTGTCAGCGTCGATCCGACGATCCTGATCAATCTGGCGAAGGACGGATTCATCCCGGTCGTCGCGCCCGTCGCGCTGGGTGCGGACGGCGACACCTACAATATCAACGCCGACACGATGGCGGGCGCGATCGCCGGTGCGCTGGGGGCGACCCGGTTCTTCCTGCTGACCGACGTCGCGGGGGTGCTCGACAAAACGGGCGAGCTCCAGACCGATCTCGACCGCGCGAGCATCGAGGCGATGAAGGCCGACGGCACGATTTCGGGCGGGATGATCCCCAAGGTCGACACCTGCGTCACTGCGGTCGCGGCCGGGGTGGAGGCCGCCGTCATCCTCGACGGACGGGTGCCGCACGCGATGCTGCTCGAAATCTTCACCCGGCGCGGCGCCGGAACGCTGGTCAGAGCGTAACTGCCGTCCTATATAGCTAAGACACCGGTCGCACGGAGAGCCTCTTGATCACGATATTGCAGATTCTTCAGCTTATCCTGGACATCGTCTGGTGGATCATCGTCGTCCAGGCGGTGATGTCGTGGCTGATCGCGTTCAACGTCATCAACACGTACAACGACACCGTCCGGTCGATCTGGCTCGCGCTCCAGCGCATGACCGAGCCGCTCTATCGGCCGATCCGCCGGATCATGCCCGATTTCGGCGCGCTCGACCTGTCGCCGCTGGTTGTGCTGCTGGTCATCGGCATCCTGTCGCGGATCGTGATTCCCAACATCGCGATGTGGTATCTGAGCCAGGGCGCGCTCTAGCGCCGTTGCGCGCATCGCCGTAAAGGCATGCGCATGACGGCTAGCATCATCGACGGCAAGGCTTTCGCGCTGGGCTTGCGCGAGCGGATCGCGGCGCAAGTCGCGCATTTTCGTGAAGCCACGGGCCGTGCGCCGGGGCTCGCAGTGGTGCTGGTCGGCGAGGATCCGGCCTCCGCGGTCTATGTCCGTTCAAAGCACAAGGTGACCGTCGCGGCGGGGATGGAAAGCTTCGAGCGCAAGCTCCCCGCCGACACCGCGCAGGACGACCTGCTCGCGCTGGTCGACAGCCTCAACGTCGATCCGGCGGTCGACGGCATCCTTGTCCAGCTTCCGCTGCCCGATCACATCGACGAGCGCGCCGTCACGACGCGGATCGACCCCGACAAGGATGTCGACGGCTTTCACCCGGTCAATGCCGGGCGGCTGGCGACCGGGCTGTACGGGTTCGTGCCCTGCACCCCGCTCGGCTGCCTGATGCTGCTCAAGGACCAGCTCGGCGATCTGGCCGGGCTCGACGCGGTGGTGATCGGCCGGTCGAACATCGTCGGCAAGCCGATGGCGCAGCTCCTGATCAAGGAAAGCTGCACCGTCACCGTCGCGCATTCGAAGACCAAGGACCTGTCGAGCGTCGTCAAGCGCGCCGACATCGTCGTGGCGGCGGTCGGCCGGCCGGAAATGGTCAAGGGCGACTGGATCAAGCCCGGCGCGACCGTCATCGACGTCGGCATCAACCGCATGGAAAGCGGGCTGGTCGGCGACGTCGACTTCGCCGGCGCGATGCAGGTGGCGGGCGCAGTGACGCCCGTGCCCGGCGGCGTCGGGCCGATGACGATCGCCTGCCTGTTGCGGAACACACTGGTATCGGCGCACCGGCGGGAGAAAGTGCCCTATGACAAGGAAGCGCTGTGATGCTGGTGGGGTTAATACTCGCCGCCTCCCTTTTGCACGCCTCCCCGGCGAAAGCCGGGGTCCAGTTGCGACCGGTTCGATACTGGACCCCGGCTTTCGCCGGGGAGGCGGAAAGGGATAGGGCAAGTGGAAAATCCGCACTGACTCGGCCGGACATATCCCCCATCGACGCCGAACGCGCCTTCGCCGCCGATGCAAAGACGATCGGGCAATGGACCGCCTTCCGCAAATGGTCGACCGACGACGCGGTGATGTTCGTGCCGCAACCGGTCAACGCGCATGAATGGCTGAAAGACCGCAAGGACCCGGCGAAAAGTGTCCGGTGGCAGCCGATCTCCAGCTACGTGGCCTGCGACGGCAAATGGGCGGTCAACACTGGCGCCTGGTGGCGCGCCGATGGCAGCGTCGGCTATTTCACTACGGTCTGGCACAAGGAGAGAATCGGCTGGCGATGGGTGCTCGACAGCGGCGACGGGCTCTCGGCGGCGCGCCCGGTTCCGGCCAAACCCGCGGTGCGCATCGCGAAGTGCGGTGGCGATCGCCGGACGGGATTCGGGTCTGAACCGAACAGTGGTTACGGCTCGTCCGACGATGCTACACTACGCTGGCGCTGGCACGTCGCAGCCGACAATGGCCGCGAAGTCGTCGTCGAGCTGTGGAACGGCAAGCGCTATGATGCGGTAATCGACGACAAGATCGCCGGATCGCCCGCCAACAAATGATCGAACTCTATCTCTCCGCCTTCGTCACCTTCTTCGTCGTGATCGACCCGCCCGGTTGCGCGCCGATCTATGCCGGGCTGACCAAGGGCGCGACGCCGGCGCATGCCCGCGCGATGGCTATCCGTGCGGTGTTCGTCGCGTCGATCATCCTGTTCGTGTTCGCCGCGGTCGGGGAGTCGATCCTCGACGCGCTCGGCGTCGGACTGCCAGCGTTCAGCATTGCGGGCGGGATCATGCTGTTCCTGATCGCGCTCGAAATGGTGTTCGAGCGCCGCACCGAACGCCGCGAGGACCGCGCCGCCAAGGTGGCCTCGACCCCCGCAATCGAGGACGTGTCGATCTTCCCGATGGCGATGCCGATGATCGCGGGGCCGGGATCGATCGCCAGCGTGATGCTGACGATGGGCCGCAATCACGGGTTCGAGCGCGTCGCGACGGTGCTCGCCGCGCTGGCGACGGTTCTGGTCCTGACCCTGGTTGCCTTACTTGCCGCCGGACCGCTGATGCGGTTGCTCGGCGCGCGGGTCGAGGCGGTGATCACGCGCATCCTCGGCGTGTTGCTCGGTGCGCTGGCGGTTCAGTTCATCATCGACGGCATCGGCAAGGCGTTCCACCTCACCGTATCCTGAACAACCGGAGCGGCGAGTTCCTGGGCAGCGGCAGCGGGGTCAGGAACGCGAACTTCTCGCCCTTGGCCAGACGGTCGTAGAACCCGCCCGGGTTGCGCGCGCGATAGATCGTCGACTCCGGCATGTTGGGGCAGACCAGCAGGTAGTTCGCGCCGTGCCTTGCCGCGATCGCACGAAATTCGTCGGGCGAGCGGCCGAACGCGTGCTGCACGTCGAGGATCGCGTCGCCGTTGCGGTGATAGGGCCCCGCCACCGCCTTGTGATGCGAAATCGTGATGATCCGCGGCCCGAGATCGACGAAGCTGAACATGACGCCCGGCGGATAGCGGTTGAGCGAATTCATCGCGTTGAACGACGGACACCGCGCGGCGGCGGTGTTGATGATCTGGCTGCGCTTGTCGGGCTTGTCGATCGGCAGGAACTGCATCGGCAGCGCGAACAGCGCCCCGCTCGCGAAGAGCACGACGATCGCCGTGCCGAACACGCGGACCAGCATGTTGCCGCTACCGAGCGTCAACGGCACCGCGATCCAGATCAACGCTGCCGCGCCGGGCACCGCCAGCATCTGCGCGGCCGGACCGGCGCGCGTCTGCCACAACAGCATCAGGCACGCGAACAGCGTGAACAAGGCGACCGCCGCCCAGCCGACCATGTTGGGCGCGCGATCGTCGAACGCGCGCTTGGCGGCGACGAACGCGCCAATCAGGCCAATCAACGGGAAGGTCACGATCGGGAAAGCTGTGCGGAACGGATGGGTGTAGACCGGCTTGGCCTCGCGCACATTGTTGAGCCAGTTCCGCGCAAGCTCGTCGGAGACCTGTTCGGGCCGTCCCAGGCACTGCGGGAACAGCAGCGCGAACCCAACGACGATCACCGCCCCCGCCGCCACCGCCAACCCCAGCCGCACCCAGCGCGACGCGGGGTTGAGCCGAGCCAGCGCGAACAGCAATGCGCCCGCGACAATCATCACCGTGAGGTACACCGGCGTCAGCGCGTCGCAGCGCATGACCATGTTGGCGTAGGAGCCGAACGCCGCGTACCCCAGCGCGGTCCCGCCGCCCAGCGCCAGCGCATAGCCCTGCACGCGCGGCGCTTCGTCGCGGTCCCAAATCCATTGCAGCGTGATGATCGCCCCCGCCATCGCGGCATACGGCATCATTTCCAGCCCGATCGAGAGGCTGACCGCGCTCGCCGCCCCGACGATCGCGCCGCCGCGCGCGCGGCTGGGGTCGGACAGGCCGGCGACGGTCAGGCTCAGCATCGCGAGCTGCCAGCCGTGATGGTCGATCCGTTCGGGCGCGAACATCAGCATGGTCGAGGTGCACGCGAACGCCATCAGCGCGATCGCCAGCATCCACACATGCTTGCCGATCAGCCGCCGCGCGGTCGCGCCGAGCCCCAGAAACGCGATCGACAGCGGCAAGAGCGGTGCGATTCCGCACGCGATCCGCTCGGCTTCGGGCGTACCGACGAAGGGACGCAAAAGCAGGATCAAGCCGGCGATCGGCAAATCAACGATGCGGCTCCAATGAATGTCGAACCCGCCGGGCGGGTTGAGATAATAGTTGCGCAGGTCGTACCAGCCCTGCCCGTTGAGCAGCGCACGGACCTGCATCAGCCGCATGTTATCGTCGGTATCCCCCAATCCGAGCGACTGGATGCGCGGCCAGTCGGTCGCGACCGACCAGAGCAGAAAGAGGAACCACGCGAGCAGCGCGTAGCGCATCCAGTGGCGGTCGATCCGATCGGCCAGCCCCGGCCACTGGTTGTCCACGCTCGTCAAAATGCTTCCCTCGCGCCTTTCCGCGCATTAGGGCGGCGCACGGTTTCTAGGCAAGCGTGTGACGGCAATCCTCAAACAATTCGATCGGGTACGGTCGAGCGGTGTGCTCGGCCAGCTGATCCGCTTCGGCATCGCCGGGGTGATCTCGACCGTCATCTATTCGGCGGTCTACCTCCCGCTCGCCTGGTGGGTGTTCACCGGCAACAAGGCCGTCATCGCAGTGCCGCCAGCGTTCCTCGTCGCGGTGACCGCAGGATTCTTCCTGCACTCCGCGTGGAGCTTCAAAGGGCACGGCAGCCGCGACAAGAGCGGGAAGCAGCACGGCAAGTTCCTGCTCGTTCAGGGCTTCGGGCTGCTGCTCAACGCAGCGTTCACCTGGGTTGTCACGGGGCCGCTGTTCCATGGTCCCGCCTGGCTGCCGCTGATCCCGATCGTCACGATCACGCCGCTCGCGACCTTTGCGCTCAACCGCCAATGGGTATTCGGCTGATATGGACCGCCCAAATGGATAGAATTGTCTACGACCGCATGGCGGAGCATGATTCGACGCATTGGTGGTACACCGCGCGCCGCGATATCCTGCACGATTATGTCGCGCGCTACGCCGATCTGCCCAGGGATGCGCGCATTCTCGAGATCGGGTGCGGCACCGGGCACAACTTGCCGATGCTGATGCAGTTCGGCGCCGTCGATGCGATCGAGATCGATCCTGCGGCGCGAGAGATCGCCAGCAAGCGTCTCGGCAAGCCGGTCGGCGACGCCCCGCTGCCGACGCTGCCCGGGATCGAGCGCGGTGCGTACGACATGATCGCGGTGCTCGATGTGGTCGAACATATCGCCGACGACGTCGCTGCGTTGCGCGCAATGAAGGATTGCCTCAAGCCCGGCGGCAAGATTCTGATCGCGGTGCCTGCACATCAATGGATGTGGTCGGCGCACGACGTGGTCAACCACCACCACCGCCGCTACTCGAAAGCGAGCCTCAAGGCGGCGATCGATGCGGCCGGGCTGGCGCCGAAGAAGTTCGGTTATTTCAACTCGCTGCTCTTCCCCCTCGCCGCCGCGGCCCGTGTCGCGGGCCGGCTGACCGGCCGTGACGACAGCGACGATTCGCCCCCCGCCAGGCCGCTCAACAAGCTGTTCGAGGCGATCTTCCGGTTGGAGCGCCACCTGGTCGGTCGCGTGCCGATGACTCCGGGCGTGTCGATCCTGACATTGGCGGTGCCGAAACCCTAAATCCTCCCCGTGAACGGGGAGGATTACTCCGCCGCTTTCTGCTCTTCGATCGCTTCGGGCACAGTCGGCGCGACCGCGACGTTGTGCCCGTCGCCGGCGCGATAACCGAGCTTGGCCGTCCCCTGCACCGGCCCCGCGACGTCCGACACCAGATAAAGCGGCCGCCTTTTGCTCTCGACATACAGCCGCCCGAGATATTCGCCGATCATCCCCAGCACGAACATCTGCACCGACCCGAGCAGCACGACGATGAAGGCAAGGCTGGTCCAGCCGGGCACCGCGTTGCCCCGCGCAAAGCCATAGGCGATGTAGAGCAGCAGCAGCACCGACGCGCCGCCAAGCGCGACGCCGACATGGCTGGCGAGCGTCAGCGGTTTGGTCGAGAAACCGGTCATCGCGTCGAACGCGAGCCGCAGCATTTTCGACAGCGGATAGTTGGTCTCGCCAGCGAACCGCTCCGCGCGGTCATAGGGGAACGGCACCTGGCGGAACCCGACCCACGCCACCATCCCGCGAATGAAGCGTGCCTGTTCGGGCAGGCTCAGGAACGCATCGAGCGCGCGCCGGCTCATCAGCCGGAAGTCGCCGGTGTCGAGCGGAATCGGCGTGTCGGTCACGCGGTCGAGCAGGCGGTAGAACGCGGCCGCGGTCGCTTTCTTGAAGAACGTCTCGCCCTCACGCTTGCGGCGCACGGCGTAGACCACGTCGGCCTGCTCGCGCGCCATCACACCGCGCATTTCGCCAAGCAGTTCGGGCGGGTCCTGCAAATCGGCGTCGATGATCAGCACCTGCTCACCCGCGCACAAATCGAGCCCCGCGGTCAGCGCGAGCTGGTGGCCGTGGTTGCGCGACAGGTTGATCGCGACCAGC
Organism: Pseudomonadota bacterium; assembly: GCA_018240825.1. GTDB lineage: Bacteria > Pseudomonadota > Alphaproteobacteria > Sphingomonadales > Sphingomonadaceae > Sphingomonas. The sequence goes on from JAFEEZ010000083.1 coordinate 9,258, forward strand.
CGCGGGTCGCTCGCCGACAACCGCTGCATGATCGGCCAGCTGTCATCCTTCGACCCGTCGTTGATCAGGACGAGTTCGTAATCCTCGCCGACTTCGGCCCTGGCGGCCGCCGACACGCGCGCATGGAGCTGCGGCAGCGAGAGCGCTTCGTTGTAGCAAGGGACGACGATCGAGAGCTTGGGACGGTGCATCGCGAAGTCTCTAGTCCTCGCCGTCACGCGCGTCATCGGGTTTCGTGACCGGCGCGGCGGCGCCTCCGCGCGCCTGTTCCTTGCGGCGTTTGAGGTTGGCGCGAAGTTGCGCGGCGAGGCGCGCCGCCCTCTCTCCCCTGGCTTCGTCGGTCGCTGGCATGGTGCGAACCTAAAGCGTTTTACCCGCGGGCGGAAGCTCGGCTATCGCCGGCGCGATGACGCCGTCGACCCTCCGCCCGATCGTTTGGCGTTTGATCTCGATGCTGGCAGCGCTGGCGTCGGTCGCGTGGTTCTTCCGCTTCCATATCGCCTCGGGTTTCACGCGCTTTTCGGGCGACAGCTACGACGCGATGATCGAGGTTTCGATCCTGCAGCATTGGGACAACGTCTTGCACGGGATCGAGCCCTGGAACCGGCTGGCCTATTTCCAGCCCGCGGCGAATTCGCTTGGCTATAATGACGGCTACTTCCTCTATGGCGTGATCTATTCCATCGCGCGTGCGGCGGGGCTCCCGCTCGTAGCGGCGGCGGAAGCCGTCAACGTCGCGATGAAGCTGGCCGGGTTCGCCGGCATGTATGCGCTGCTGCGACGCAGGGGCGAAGTCCGCGCGGGCTGGGCGCTGGTTGGCGCGATATTGTTCACGATCGCCGACCTCACGCTGATCCACGTCAACCACGCGCAGTTGCTGACGATCGCACTCGTGCCGGTCGCGGGGCTGTGGGTCTGGAATGCGGTCGAGGCGCTCTGTCGCGGCGACCGGCGCGGCCTGCTGCGCAACGGTATCGCATTCGCCGCTTTGTTCGCGATGTGGATCAGCACTGCTTATTACACCGCCTGGTTCTTCGCCTTCTTCCTGCTGGTGATGCTGATCCTGCACCTGGCATCGGGGCGCGACGTGCGGCGGCGATTGTTCGCAGTTGTGCATCATGCCCGCGCCACGCTGACCATCGTCGCGATCGCAGGGCTGGTCATGCTGGCGCCGTTCCTGTTCGTCTATATCGGCAAGGCGCTGGAGACCGGTTCGCGCGGCTTTTCGGGTGTGTCGCGAACGACGATCACGCCGCTCGGGATGATCGATCCTGGCGCCGACAATGCGATCTGGTCGTGGCTGCTGCACGGCGGCGCGCCGCAGGACAAGGTGTTCGGCGTCCTCCCCGTCCTCCTCGTCGTGGCGTTGATCGTGATCGTCCGCGCGATACGGGACAAAACGCCAATGGCCGGCTGGCGGCTCGTCGCCCTGGCGCTTGGTGTTTGCTGGCTGCTGATGCTGCGGATCGGCCCGGCGACGCCCTGGTATGCGGTCCACCTGATCCCCGGCGCGTCGGCGTTGCGCGTGATCGGGCGGTTTCAGCTCGTCCTGCTCGTGCCGTGCATCGCGCTCGCGATCAGGTTACTGGACGGGATGACGGCGCGACGGGCCGCGCTGCTCGCGGTCGTGCTGATCGCCGAACAGGCCGCAGGAACGGACGCGCCGGTCCGCCTTGTCCAGTCAGAGCAACTCGCCATGATAGAAGGCATGCCGACGCCGCCGCCGGCGTGCCGCTATTTCGTCGTCCGATCGGCCCGCCCTTATCCCTATCCGGCGCAGGATCCGAAGAACGACGCGATCTACGCGCACAACGTCGACGCAATGGTGCTCGCGGAGACGCGCCGCCTGCCGATGCTGAACGGCTTTTCGAGTTTCAACCCGCCCGGCTGGGATTTCGCCGATCCCGCGCGTCCCGATTTCCCCGACCGCGCACGCGCCTATGCGGCGCGCTACGGTCTGACCGGCGTGTGCATGCTCGACCGCGAGCGGCTGAACGGCTGGCAACTGCTATAACCGGGCTTTGTCGCAGCCGTCGGCTGGGCTATCCCCTTGGCTACGATGCCCCATCTCTATCTCGTCGACGGCTCCGGCTACATCTTCCGCGCCTATCACGTGCTCCCCAAGCTCACGAACAAGCACGACGAGCCGGTCGGCGCGGTCTATGGCTATACGACGATGCTGTGGAAGCTCGCCGACGAGCTGCACAAGGCCGACGGTCCGACGCATCTCGCGGTGGTGCTGGACAAGTCGGAGCACACGTTCCGCAACGAGATGTACGACCAGTACAAGGCGCATCGTCCGCCCGCGCCCGAGGACCTCGTCCCGCAATTCCCGATGATTCGCGACGCGACGCGCGCGTTCAGCCTGCCCTGCATCGAGGAACAGGGCTGGGAGGCAGACGACCTGATCGCTTCCTACGCCAAGGCGGCGCTGGCGCAGGGCTGGTCGGTGACGATCATCAGTTCGGACAAGGACCTGATGCAACTGCTGACCGAGCCGAGCATCGACATGCTCGACACGATGCGCGACCGCCGTTTCGGGCCGGAGGCGGTGTTCGACAAGTTCGGCGTCGGGCCGGAGAAGCTGGGCGACGTGCTCGCGCTGATGGGCGACAGCGTCGACAATGTGCCGGGCGTTCCCGGGGTCGGTCCCAAGACCGCGGCCAAATTGATCAACGAATATGGCGACATCGAATCGGTGCTCGCCGCCGCGCCCGGGATGAAACCGGGCAAGCTGCGCGACAATCTGATCGAGCATGCCGAGATGGCGCGCCTGTCGCGCAAACTGGTCGAACTGGCGTGCGACGTCCCTTTGCCGCAACCGCTCGAGGAATTCGAGCTTCAAGGCATTCCCGAGGCGCCGTTGCGCGCGTTTCTCGAACATCACGGCTTCAAGGCCCTGCTCGGCAAGCTCGGCCAGGTCGCTGACGCGCCGGTCGAAGAACCCGAACCCGGCCTGCCCGGCGTGCCCGAGGAGCAGGACCCACCGTGCGACCACGACGGGTACGAGACGGTGGTCGACGAAACCGCGCTCGACAGCTGGATCGCCGATGCGCGCCATCAGGGTTTCGTTGCGATCGACACCGAGACAACCGGGGTCGATGCGACTCGCGCCGAACTGGTCGGCGTGTCGATGGCGCTCGCCCCCAACCGCGCGTGCTACATCCCGCTCGCGCATGGCGGCGCCGACATGTTCGCCGAGAAACCGGTCCAGCTCGACCGAGGCCTCGCGCTGGGCAAGTTGAAGGCGCTGTTCGAGGACCCCGGCGTCCTCAAGATCGGGCACAATATCAAATACGACCTGATCGTGCTCGGAGGCTGCGGGATCGAGGTCGCGCCGTATGACGACACGATCATCATGAGCTTCGACCTCGACGCCGGCCTCCACGGCCATGGCATGGACGAGCTTGCCGCCACGCACCTGTCGCACTCGTGTATCGCCTACAAGGACGTGGTCGGCACCGGCAAGAAACAGCTTGGTTTCGCCGAAGTCGATCTCAGGACCGCGACCCGCTACGCCGCCGAGGACGCCGACGTGACGCTGCGTCTGTGGCGCCGGTTCAAGCCGCGGCTGCCCGCCGAACAGGTTACGCGCGTCTACGAGATGGTCGACCGCGCCTTACCCGCGGTGATCGGTCGGATGGAACGGCGCGGCATCAAGGTCGATCAGGCCAAGCTTCACGATCTGTCGACCAGCTTCGCGCACCAGATCGCGGCGCTGGAGGAAGAAATCCATGCGCTGGCCGGGTTCAGGTTCACGATCGGCAGCCCCAAGCAACTCGGCGACGTGCTGTTCGACAAGATGGGGATCAAGGGGGGGCGCAAGGGCAAATCGGGCGTCTATTCGACCGACGTCAACGAACTCGAACGCATCGCCGCCGACAAGGATTCGCCAGGCCGCGAGATGGTGCTGAAGGTGCTCGACTGGCGCCAGCTGACCAAGCTCAAATCGACCTATACCGACGCCTTGCAGGACCAGATCAACCCAGCGACGGGCCGCGTCCATACCAGCTATGGCCTGACCGGCGCGCAGACCGGACGCCTGTCGTCGACCGACCCCAACCTCCAGAACATCCCGATCCGCACCGAGACCGGCCGTCAGATCCGCGACGCCTTCGTGGCCGAGCCGGGCAACGTCATCCTCGCCGCCGACTATTCGCAGATCGAGTTGCGCCTCGCCGCGCACATGGCCGACGTGCCCGCATTGAAGGATGCTTTCGCGCGCGGCGACGATATCCATTCGCTGACCGCGCAGGAATTGTTCGGCGAGGTCAACCGCGACACGCGAGGTCGCGCCAAGACGATCAATTTCGCGATCCTCTACGGCATTTCGCGCTGGGGGCTGGCGGGGCGACTCGACGTGACGAGCGAAGAAGCGCAGGTCATGATCGACCGCTACTTCGAACGCTTCCCCGGCATCAACCGCTACATCGCCGACACGATCACGCGCGCGCGGGACGAGGGCTACACGACGACCCTGTTCGGGCGAAAGACGCATTTCCCGCGGCTCAAGTCGAAGATCCAACACGAGCGCCAAGGGGCCGAACGCGCCGCGATCAACGCCCCGATCCAGGGCACCTCGGCCGACATCATCAAGCGCGCCATGGCCCGCATGGACACTGCTTTGGCCGCCGCCGGGCTGACCGGCACGCGCATGCTGCTCCAGGTCCACGACGAACTGGTGTTTGAGGCGCCCGAGGGCGAAGTCGATGCGGCAAAACCGGTGATCGAGCGCGTCATGGCGACGGCGGCGGAGCCCGCGATCAAGCTCGACGTCCCGCTCGCGATCGAAATCGGCGCCGGCCCAAGCTGGGGCGCGGCGCATTGATCGCGTCTTTCGTGTATTTTGCAGCCGTCGCATTCGAATTCGCACGCGTGAGCGAAGGGGAAAGGGTGAAGGCCCAGGTGGCATTGCGCGCTGCAATCACCGCAGTCGATACGCGTAAGATGGCCATCGATTGGTCGCCCAACTCGCTATACCGGGTGAACGAGCCCACCGATCCGCAGTCTGTTTATAAGACCTTTCGAGAACTCGATGTGCGCAAGCTGGTCCGCTTCGAGATCACGCGCTGCAACCAGAGCCGTCGACGGACCAAGTGTGCGGAACTCGTTTTCGATCGCGGACTGGGCGACGGCGGCGTGACCGTGCTGGAGGTGGCGACTGCGACAGGCAACGTCCGGGCGCCCGCTGACGTCAGGGCGCTTTCAATGATGCAATTTATCGCTCCGCGTGACTGACGCCGCTGCCCCTTCAGAAATCGGCACGCTCGCCAAGGGCGGGCGGACCAATATTGGCGGGTTTGCGATCCGGCTTATCGCGCGGATGCCGTTCCTGTTCGTCGCGGGCCGGCTATACGGGCCGGACGCGGTCGGGCGATATGCGCTTGCGGTGGTGGTGATCGAACTCGGGGCGCTGATCGCGACGCTGGGCTTGAAGCGCGGGCTCGCGCTGGCGCTGGCGGAGGGACCTGACGACCGCGGCGATGTCCGCACGGTGTGGGACGCGCTGCTCCTCGCGCTGATCGCCGCGCTGGCGATCGGCGGGCTGCTGTTCGCCTTCCCGCAAGTGATGTTCCCCGACGGCGTGACCGACGGATTCGACCGCTGGTTCGCGCTGACGATCGTCCCGATCGCCTTGTCCGACGTTTCGCTCGCCGCGCTGGCCTATCGCCGCAACATCGGGGCGACGGTGACGGCGCGCGCGATCGTCGAACCGTGGACGATCTCGGCCGCGGTGCTGGTTTATTACTACATCGCACGCGACGACGGACTGACGCTGGCGTACATGACCGCGCTGACCGCGGCGATGGTCGCGTCGCTGATCCCGATGCTGCGCAGCTATGGCCGCCCACGCGGCTGGCGCCCGCATCTCGGCCGCGTTGTGGCGATGGCGCGGCGCAACGCGCCGCTGGCGGGCGCGGAGACGATCGAATGGGGCACGCGCAACGTCGACCGTTTCATCCTCGGCGTGATGTTCGAGCCGAAATATGTCGGCATCTATTACATGGCCCAACAGATCAGTTCGATACCGCAAAAGCTGAAGTCGAGCTTCGACCCGATCCTCGGCCCGGTCATTACGCAGAGTCTGGCGCGCGACGATCGCGCCGCGATCGCGCAGCAGGTTCGCCAGGTGGGATTCTGGATCATGTCGGCGCAAGCGATCGTGGCGCTGATGGGGTCGATCCCGGGTGAAGCGGTGATGGGGCTGATCGGTCCGCAATTCGTCGCCGGCACCGCTGCGCTCGCCTTCCTGTTATGGGGCGAAGTGCTGGCGACGCAGGGTGCGGTGAGCGAAGCGGCGTTGGTCTATATCGCGCGGCACCGCAATCTCGCGATTTCGATCTTCATGCTGGCGTTCCAGATCGGGCTGAGCTTTGCGTTGATCGTCGCGATCCGTCGGCTCGGCTATCCGGTCAACTATCAGGCGGCGGGCCCGGCGATCGCGCTGCTGCTGTCGTTGACGCTGACCTCGCTGATCAAGGCGGGACTGTTGCGCCGGATGCTGCGCGCCCCGGTTATGGCGTGGCGCTGGTCGTTCCTTGCCGCGATCGCCGCGTCGGCCGCGGTCGGCGGCGTTTTCACGCTGCTGCCCAAACGGTTCGAATGGGTCGAACTGGTGGTGGGCGAGCCCGCTTTGGTGGCTACGTTCCTGTTCGTCGTCTGGCGCTATGCATTCAAGCCCGCGGACCGCACGCTGTTCCAGAAACTGCCGGGGGCTGCGCTTGAACCCGCTACAGCGTCGGACCCGACACTGCGCGCCGCGTCTTGACCGGCACGTCCTTGAACAATTTGGCGAGGGTCGTGCTGCGAGTGTCCTCGTTCGCATAATCGCGCGCCGATTTGCCGGCGAGATAATCCTTGCGATCGGGGTCCGCGCCGCCGTCGAGCAGCGCGCGCACCATTTCCTCGTCGCGGCGCAGCACCGCCTTGATCAACGGCGTCTGCCCGCCGTCGCCGACGAAGTTGGGATTGGCCTTGCCCTTGAGCAGGATCGGTATCAGCCCGGCGAAGCCGCGGTCGATCGCCACCAGCAGCGGGGTGTTGCCCGAATTGTCCTTGATGTTCGGATTAGCGCCCCGGGCGAGCAGATAGCTGACATATTTCGAATCGTTGCGTTTCGCGACGATATGCAGCGCCGTCTCGCCCGTCGTCGGGTCTTGCGTATCGATGATCCGCGACCCTGGCTTGGCAAGGATCTTGTCGACCTCCGCACCCTTGTCGTCGCGCACTGCGTCGAGAAACTGATATCCGGGCGAACCGTTGAGCTGTGCGACGGCGGGAACCAGCGCGGCGGCGAACAGCGCACCGGCGAGCGCGAGACGAATGAATGAGGCGGTCATTGTTGCGATACCCTGCGTTTGCGGCGACCTTGCGCCGGAGCCGGTAAACGATCAAGGCTGACGCCGCGATGAATTTTTCCCGCGCGTTGATCGTTTTGTCGCTGGTGCTGGCCGGTTGTTCGCCGGCGCCCGCCTCCCCGCCGCCGCTCGAAGGCGCGAGGATCGGCGGACCGTTTTCCTTGAGCGACCAGGACGGCAAGACCGTCACCGACA
>JAFEEZ010000084.1 GCA_018240825.1 Pseudomonadota bacterium
CCTGCGCGAATCCACCGGGGAACTCGTGCCGGCCCAGTAGCAAACCCACCAACCCCGCAGCTCCGAAAACTGATCCAGACCGCTTAACCATGACTACTCGACACAAAGGCTTGAAATGGCTCCGTGCGTCCCTGCTGGGACTCGCGTTATATTGCAGCTTGGGCGCCCTGGCATTGCGGGCGGAGGATCCCAAACCCGATCCTTCCGGCGCGGCCACCGGCGTGGCCGCCGATGTCCCGGGCTTCGTCGTCGCCGCCCCCGCTGAACTCAGCGCGGACGATGCGAAGGACAAGGACAAGGCGAAGGCCTACGCCGACGCCAAGAAGGCCGCCGACGACTACACCAAGCAGGCGGCCCTCGAGCCCCTCGCGGTGAAGCTCGCCGACAACGTCGGCCACAACCGCGTCGCGATCAACTTCATGTGGACGCTCGTCACGGGCTTCCTCGTCATGTTCATGCAGGCCGGCTTCGCGCTGGTGGAGACGGGTCTCTGCCGCGCGAAGAACTCGAGCCATACCATGGCCATGAACTTCATGGTCTATCCCATGGGCATGCTCGGCTTCTACCTGTGCGGTTTCGCCTTCATGTTTGGCGGACTCGGCGCCATCGGCACGCTGGGCGGCTACGCCGGCCTGAACAACGAACTCGGCGTGACCATCGGCGGACATTTCCTCGGCCTGCTCGGCTGGAAAGGCTTCCTGCTGAAGGGCGCCGGTTACGATACCGCCGCCTTCTCGCTGTTCCTTTTCCAGATGGTGTTCATGGACACCACGGCGACGATCCCGACCGGCGCGGCGGCCGAGCGCTGGAAGTTCTCCGCCTTCATGGTTTACGGCTGCTTCATCGGCACCGTTATGTATCCGCTGTTCGGTAACTGGGTCTGGGGCGGCGGCTGGCTCTCCCAGCTCGGCGTCAACTTCGGCCTCGGGCACGGCCACCTCGACTTTGCCGGCTCCTCCGTGGTTCACATGCAGGGCGGCGTGATCGCGCTGATCTTCGCCTGGCTGATCGGTCCCCGCCATGGCAAGTACAACAAGGAGGGCAAGCTCGTCCATCCCATCACGCCGCACAGCATCCCGATGGTGATGCTCGGCACCTTCATCCTCGCCTTCGGCTGGTTCGGCTTCAACCCCGGCTCCACGCTCGCCGGCACGGACTTCCGCATCGCGGTCGTCGCGGTCAACACCATGATCGCCGGCTCCACCGCCGCGCTCGCCACCACGCTCTACGTCTGGTGGTTCAAGACCAAGAAGCCCGACCCCTCGATGATGTGCAACGGCATGCTCGCCGGCCTCGTCGCGATCACCGCGCCCTGTGCCTTCGTGAGCGTCGGCGGCGCCGCCGTGATCGGCGTGGTAGCCGGCATCCTCGTGGTCGAGGCGGTCTTCTTCTTCGACAAGATCCGGATCGACGACGCGGTCGGTGCGATCGCGGTCCACGGCGTGAACGGCTGCTGGGGCTGTCTCTCCATCGGCCTCTTCGCCGACGGTACGTACGGTGACGGTTTCAACGGCGTCGCCGGCAATGTTGCCGGTCTCTTTTACGGCGGCGGCCTCAGCCAGTTCTGGGCCGAGCTGATCGGCGTCACCACCTGCTTCGTCACCGTCTCGATCCTCTCGATCATCGTTTACTACATCGTCGAGAAGACGGTCGGCAACCGCGTGTCCGTCGAGGTCGAAATCGAAGGCCTCGACGTGCCCGAGATGGGCGTGCCCGGCTACGCTGGCATGGTGATGGACAAGCAGTCCGAGACCCCCATGGCCCGCTAACCAATCCAACAACCCCAACCAGTCACTGTCATGTCATTCCAATTCACGAACCTCCTCATGGATATCGCCGGCGTCACCGCCGGTGCGGTCATCGGCCTGGCGTTCGGCCTGCTCCAGCAGGCCGCGCTGCGGCGCAACGAGGCGAGGCAGCGCGAAGGCAAGCTCAAGAGCGGCTGGTCGCTCATGCCCGGCGCGGGCGTGCGCACCGCCTACCTCCTGATTGCCCTGGCGCTCGTGCAGTTGGTCTGCCCGCTCCTGTTCGTTGACGGCACGCAGTGGCTGGTTTCGGGCGGCGTGGTCCTGGGCTACGGGTGGATGCTGCTCCAGCAGCTCCGCGCGAAGCTCAAGGCCGGCGTCACCACCTGATCACCGGGGTTCCCCTGCACACTCAAACAGCAACCTGAATTACCCATGAAACTCATCATCGCCATCATCAAACCCTTCAAACTCGAGGAAGTGAAAGCCGCGCTGGCCGCCGCCGGCATCGAGGGCATGACCGTCTCCGAGGTCAAGGGCTTCGGCCGCCAGAAGGGCCACACGGAAATCTACCGCGGCAGCGAATACACGGTGGACTTCCTTCCGAAAGTGAAGATCGAGATCGCCATCTCCGACGATCTGGCCGCCAAGGCCGTCGATGCCATCGTGGCGTCGGGCAAGACTGGCAAGATCGGCGACGGGAAGATCTTCGTCCTCCCGATCGAGTCCGCCGTGCGCATCCGCACCGGCGAACAGGGCGACACCGCGGTCTGAGACCGTGTAAGCCGCTTACGACCGCTCCGGCGCGCCTGCGCCGGGGCGGTTTGCTTTTCC
>JAFEEZ010000085.1 GCA_018240825.1 Pseudomonadota bacterium
AGAACAGGTAGAATTGCTCCTCCACGCCCAGCGACCAGGTATGCGTGAACGGGTTGAACCCCGCCTGGACGCCGAAATAACCGTCGGTGTCGGTCGCAAGGATGACGTTCGACAGCCCGAAGAACGCGAAACGCGCGGTCTGCGGTACGGCGCGGCTCAGCCACGCTTCGGGTGTCAGCATCTGGTTGACGAGGATCGCGGCGAGCAGCATCGCGAGCAGCGCCGGCATGATCCTAACGAGGCGGCGGGCATAGAAATAGGATAACATCGCCGGCAGCCGGTCGAAGCGCTTGCCGATCATCGATCCGGTCACGACGAAGCCGGAGATCGCGAAGAAGATGTCGACTCCGGAAAATCCGCCGGGAAGCAAGCCGGGGCGGAGGTGGTAGGCGACCACCGACAGCACCGCGAGCGCGCGCAGTCCGTCGATCGCGGGTATGTAGCCCAGCGGGCGCCGGGTGGCATCGCCTGTCATGTGAAGTCCCCAAGCGGGGCTTAGGGGGCGGCGACGCATAAGAAAAGGGCGGTCCGGTTGCCCGGGCCGCCCTTTCTCTTTGGCTTGGCCGTCATGGGAGTAAATCCCATGACGTCGGACGGGTCGGGGAGCGACCCGCCGGCCGGCCTTGTGCGGTGGGATTTAGCCTTGCCTAAATCCACACCGCACTAACGGCTTACTTCAGCTCAACAGTGGCACCAGCCTCTTCAAGCTGCTTCTTGATCTTCTCGGCTTCGTCCTTGTTGACGCCTTCCTTGACGGCCTTCGGCGCCGACTCGACCAGCGTCTTGGCTTCGGTCAGGCCGAGGCCGGTGATCGCGCGGACTTCCTTGATGACGTTGATCTTCTTGCCACCGTCGCCGGTGAGGATCACGTCGAACTCGTCCTTGGCTTCGGCGGCATCGCCACCGGCAGCGCCACCGCCCGCGCCCGGCGCCGCGGCAACCGCGACGGCAGCGGCGGCCGAAACGCCCCACTTCTCTTCGAGGAGCTTCGAAAGCTCGGCCGCCTCAAGGACGGTCAGTTCGCTCAGCTGATCAACCAGCTTGTTCAGGTCTGCCATGATATTCTCCGTTCAAATTCAAAGGATTGGACCCCGGCCTTCGGGCCCCATCAAAGTATTACTTTGATGGGAATGCCCTTCGCCGGGGCGACTTCGTCGACTTAAGCTGCTTCCTTGGCCCCATAGGCACCGAACACGCGGGCGAGCTGGCCGGCCGGCGCCTGGGTGATGCTGGCGAGCTTCTGCGCCGGCGCCTGGATCAGGCCGACGATCTTCGCACGCAGTTCATCCAGCGACGGCATGGTGGCCAGAGCCTTCACGCCTTCGGGGTTGAGAGCCGTCGCGCCCATCGCGCCGCCGACGATTTCGAGCTTGTCGTTCGTCTTGGCGAAGTCGACCACCACCTTGGCGGCGGCGACCGGGTCAATGGAAGTGGCGAGACCGACCGGACCCGTGAGCATGTCGCCCAGCGAGAGATAGTCGGTGCCGTCGAGCGCGATCTTGGCAAGCTTGTTCTTCGAGACCTTGTAGGTCGCACCGGCCTCACGCATCTTCGTCCTGAGCTGCGTCGACTGCGCGACGGTCAGGCCGAGGTTGCGGGTGACGACCACCACACCAACCTCGGAGAAGGTCTGCTTGAGATCGGCGACGGCCGCGGCCTTTTGAGCACGATCCATGCCATTCTCCACGTTTTGGACATGCCGCAACAGCGCCGCACATCCGGTTCACAAGTCCAACGATGGGGAATGGGATGCCGCGCGGAAAGGCACGACTGGCCGGCGAACCGGCGAATATCCTGTCCCCGTCTCGGCAAGAAATTAAGCGCGGAAACTGCGCACTTGCTGTCTCGGACGGTGTCCGGGCGAACCCGGACGACGGCGGGCCATTAGCGGGATGTGCGGTTAAGTCAAGCTTTCGTGTCGTGGTGCGCGTTGCTATCACTCGTGTAAATAACGAGGAGAGGGCGATGACGCGGATGGGATTGCTGGCGGCTGGCGCAGTTCTGGCGCTGCTCGGCGGATGCGGCGGGCCGAAGACCGGCGCCGACGGCTTCGTGATCGATCCCGATTTCGAGAAGAACCTTCAGCAGAAACTGCTCGACGCCAAACCTGGCGATGTCGTCACCATTCCCGCGGGCAAGTACAAGCTGACCAAGAGCCTCAGCCTGACCGCCGACGGCGTAACGGTGAAGGGGGCGGGGATGGACAAGACCGTCCTCTCGTTTGCCGGCCAGACCCAGGGCGCGGAGGGGATGCTCGTCACCGGCGACGACTTCACGCTCCAAGACCTGGCGATCGAGGACACCAAGGGCGACGCGCTGAAGGTCAACGGGGTCAAGAACACCGTCATCCGCCGTGTCCGCGCCGAATGGACCGGCGGCGGCAAGACGTCGAACGGAGCGTACGGTCTCTACCCGGTGCAGGTCACCAACGTGCTGATCGAAGGAAGCGCGGTGAAGGGCGCGTCGGACGCCGGCATCTATGTCGGCCAGTCGACCAACATCATCGTCCGCAACAACCGCGCGGAAGGCAACGTCGCCGGGATCGAGATCGAGAATTCGACCGGCGCCGACGTCTACGGCAACACCGCGACCGGCAATACCGGCGGCATCCTGGTGTTCAACATGCCCAATTTGCCGGTGCCGGGCAGCAAGACGCGCGTGTTCAAGAACAACGTCTATGCCAACAACCATGCCAATTTCGGCGCGAAGGGCAGCGCGGTGAGTTCCGTGCCCGCGGGCTCCGGCGTGATCGTCAATTCGAACGATCTGGTCGAAATTTTTGACAACGACATTGCCGACAACCAGACCGCGAACGTCATCATTTCGAGCTATTATTCGACCGGGTTCGACACCAAGAAGGGCGTGTCGGCGGCCTATGACCCGTTCCCGCAGAACATATACGTCACGGGCAATCGCTTCAGGGGCGGCGGCACCAACCCGCCGCCGCCGTTCCAGCCGCTCAAGGCGCTGACCGGCGGCGCGTTGCCCGCCGTGCTGTGGGACGGTTTCGTCGATCCCAAGGTGCCCAACGCCGGTATCTGTGTGCAGAACGGCGACGCGAAGTTGCTCAACGTCGACGGCCCGCACAAATTTGCCGGCGCGAAGATCGATACGTCGGTAAACTGCGCGCCGCCCACGCGGCTGCCCGAAATCAAGCTGCCCGACAGCATGACCAAGGAAAAATGACCGCGCGATTTTTAGGTCTGCTCGCTGCGATCCTGTTCGTCGCTGGCTGTCTCCACCAGCGCACGAGCGTGAACTTCATCGCCGAGGGCAATCCGGAAAAGCTGTCCGACTGGGGACTGTTCACCATCGCCAACGGGCGGATCGCTCCGCAGGCGGGGATGGTGACCTACGAGCTCAACAGCCCGCTGTTCAGCGATTACGCGCAGAAATGGCGAACGGTATGGATGCCGAAGGGCGTCGCGGCGACCTATGACCCGGCCAAGGCGTTCGACTTCCCCGTCGGCAC
>JAFEEZ010000086.1 GCA_018240825.1 Pseudomonadota bacterium
AACCGGTCGCAAGCCCTCCAGCCGAACCGGTCAGCTATCGTTGCGGAGCCGGTACGCCAAGTAAAGGGGGGAGAGCGTCGGTCGGCGACGATTGGCGATGGTTTGTCACTCGTTTGCCACAAAGGGTCAACATAGGTGTCTTATCAGGATAGGACAGCGGCCTCGCCGCGTCCCGTCACCGCCCGCGCGGCATCGGACCCGCCACGAGCAATGGGTCGATCTTCGCATTCCGCCAGCGCAGCGACCAGTGCAGGTGCGGCCCGGTGACCCGGCCTGTATTCCCCGAATAGGCGATAATCTGGCCGCGCCGCACGGGCTGGCCCGGCGTCACGACGATCCGCGACAAATGCATGAACGCGCTTTCCACGCCCATGCCGTGCGCGACGAGCAACAGATTGCCTTCGAGCAGGAACGGGTGGTCCGACGCCAGCGTGACCACGCCGTCGGCCGGCGCGAGCACCGGCGTGCCCTGCGGCGCCGCGATGTCGATCCCCGAATGATACGCGCCCGCCACGCCGTTCCTATAGATGCGCTGCGACCCGAACAGCGTCGAGATTCGCCCGACCGCAGGCCACAGAAAGGGTTGACGCCAGCCCTCGCTGTCGACCGCGATTCTGCGCGCGGCGTTGATCTGGACGATCTCGCCCGGACGCAGCGCCGCGAAATCGGCGGGCGGGACGGGATATTTGGGCAAGGCCGACAGCCGCGAGATCGCCCAGGCGCGCGGGGCGATGCTGAGCGTGCGCGACACCACGCCGCCGCCGTCGCCCGATGCCGTCAGCGTTGCGACCGGGCCGGCGTCGCGGTCGAATGCGATCACGAACGCGCCGTCGGGCGCGACCGGCGCCGGCGTCCCATTGAACGTGAGCACCGTCGTGCCGCCCGGCGCCTGGCCCAACACCAGCCCGCCCTGCACCAGGCTGCCCTTCAACACGAAATCGCCGCGCATCGCCGGCGGCGTTTGCGGCGCGGGCGGCGGCGGCGCGGCAACGATAGCGGGCGGGCGGGGTTCGACGCAGCTGCCGAGTGCGATCGGGACGGCGATTCCCGCCACCCAGCGCCGCGCGCGCTTCATTTCCTCGTTTCGGCCTCGAGCGCGAGGGCGGCGTTGGCATAGGCTTCCTGCCGCGCTACGCTCCAGTACCGCAGGTCGTCGAGGTCGATCGTCGCGCCCGATATCGCGCAGGTCACATGGCTGCCGGGGGTCAGCACGCGAAAGCCGTTCGCCATGTAATGAAGCCGCGCCGGCCGGTCGGTGTTGGACATCAGCATTGGCGGCTCCTCACAATAACGTGGGCTGGTCGGGCTTGGGTTTAACATAGGTTTTGGGCGTGCTCCCCTCAACCCGCGCGGCGACATCGCCGTCCCCGAACCGGACAGTCAGCGCACCCGCCCTGCGCGCCGCCGGCGCCGAACTCACCACGCCGCCGTTACGGTCCGTCACCAGCGCATAGCCGCGGTCGAGCACGTGCGCCGGGTTGAGCGCTTCGACCAGCTTGAATGTATTGTCGAGCCGCTGCCGCGCGGCGGCGATGCGCTGCGTCAGCAATGCGGGCCGCAATGCGCCGGCCGTCCGGTCGAGCTTGCCGCGCGCCGCCGTGACCCGGCGTTCGAGCGCGCGGTCGAGCCTTTGTGCGGCGTCGTCGGCGCGCTGGCGCTGCGGGCCCAGCAAGGCGTCACGCCTGGGCAGCAACCGCGCCTGCGCCTCGACGCGCTCGCGCCCGCGCTCGACATAGCGGCGAGCGCATCGCTCCGCGCGATGGCTCCAGGCGTCGATGTTCAGCCGCAGGTCGGCGAGCACCGGCACCGCCAGTTCCGCCGCAGCGGTCGGGGTCGGCGCGCGCAGGTCGGCGGCGTGATCGCACAGGCTCGTGTCGGTCTCATGGCCTACGGCGGAGATGATCGGGATCGCGCAGCCCGAGACCGCACGCACGACAATCTCCTCGTTGAACGCCCACAGATCCTCGATCGACCCGCCGCCGCGCGCGACGATCACCAGGTCCGGGCGCGGCAAAGCGCCGCCCGCCACAATCGAATCGAACCCGCGCACCGCCGCCGCGACTTCCTCGGCCGCGCCGGCGCCCTGCACCTTGACCGGCCAGACGATCACCCGCGTCGGGCAGCGATCGGCAAGGCGGTGGAGGATGTCGCGGATCACCGCGCCGGTGGGCGATGTCACCACGCCGATCGTGCGCGGCATGAACGGCAGCGGTTTCTTGCGCGCCTGATCGAACAGCCCCTCGGCGCCCAATTGCGCCTTGAGCTTCTCGAACAGCGCCATCAGCGCGCCCTCGCCGGCCAGTTCCATCCGGTCGATGACGATCTGGTATTTGGAGCGGCCCGGATAGGTCGTCAGCTTGCCCGACGCGATGACCTCGATCCCGTCCTGCGCGGCGAACGGCAGCAGCGCCGCCTGCCCCTTCCACATCACCCCGTCGATCACCGCGGCGTCGTCCTTGAGGCACAGATAGACGTGCCCTGACGCCGCGCGCTTGTAGCCCGAAATCTCGCCGCGCAGACGCACGCGGCCGAACTCGCCCTCGACCATGCGTTTGAGCCGGTTGGACAGCTCGCCCACACTTTCAGGCGCCGCATTGTCGCCCGGCATGGGCTCGGCTACCAGCCGCGGCGAATCTTCGGGAAAAGGGTCTGGCATGAACGTCCTGCTGATCGGATCGGGTGGACGCGAACATGGCCTCGCATGGAAGCTCGCGCAATCGCCGGACCTCACGAAACTGTACGCCGCACCCGGGAATCCGGGAATCGCCGAGGAGGCGCAACTGGTCGCGCTCGACGTCAGCGATCATGCCGCGGTCGCCGACTTCTGCCGCGCGAATGCGATCGACCTGGTCGTGGTCGGCCCGGAAGCGCCGTTGGTCGCAGGGATCGCGGATGACCTGCGCGCCGCCGGGGTCGCAGTGTTCGGGCCAGGCAAGGCCGCCGCACAACTCGAAGGCTCCAAGGCGTTCACCAAGGCCGTCTGCGATCGCGCGAACATCCCGACCGCACGCTACCGCGCCGTCCATTCGCTCGACGAAGCCCGCGTTGCGCTCGACGAATTCGGCGCGCCGGTGGTCGTGAAAGCCGATGGACTCGCCGCGGGCAAGGGCGTGACGGTGGCGATGACGATGGCCGAGGCGATCAAGGCGATCGAGGCGCTGTTCGCCGAACCCGGCGCGAGCGCGGTGATCGAAGAGTTCCTGACCGGCGAGGAAGTCAGCCTGTTCGTGCTGACCGACGGCGCCGCGATGGTCCCGTTCGGATCGGCGCAGGACCACAAGCGCGTCGGCGACGGCGATACCGGCCCGAACACCGGCGGGATGGGCGCGTACAGCCCCGCGCGCGTGCTGACGCCCAAGCTGGAACGGCGCGCGCTGGACGAGATCGTCGCCCCGACGATCGCGACGCTGGCGGCGGAAGGCGCGCCCTATTCGGGCGTGCTCTATGCCGGGCTGATCCTGACGGCGGACGGCCCCAAGCTCATCGAATACAATGCCCGCTTCGGCGACCCCGAATGTCAAGTCCTGATGATGCGGCTGGACAGCGACTTGCTGCCGCTGATGCTCGCGGTGGCCGATGGAAAGCTGGCCGACGCCCCCGCCCCGGTGTTCCGTGATGAGGTTGCACTGACCGTGGTAATGGCCGCGAACGGCTATCCCGGCACCGCCGAAACCGGCGGCAGCATCGCTGGTATCGCGGACGTCGCGCCCGCCAAGGTCTTCCAGGCCGGTACCAGGATCGCCGACGGCCACCTCGTCGCCGCCGGCGGCCGCGTGCTCGCCGTCACCGCCACCGGCCCCTCGGTCCGCGTCGCGCAAGCCGCCGCCTATCGCGCGGTCGACGCGATCGACTTCCCCACCGGCTTCTGCCGCCGCGACATCGGCGCGCGCGAGATTGCGCGCGAAACCCTCAAAGCCTGAGGCCGAATCGCGGCCCGATCCAGGTCATCAGCGCATAAAGCGCGATCGTCAGGGCGCAGCCGGCGAGCAGCGACGCCCAGAACGGCGCCCCGCGCCGCAACAACATCGGGATGAGCAGGAACATCGGCAGCGACGGCAACACATACCAGAACGTCGCGCCGGCATGATCCGCCATGTTCGCGACATCGGGCTTCTCGTTCCACAGCCAGATCATGCCCAACACCGACACGAGCGGCAACGACGCGATCAACGCGCCGAACCCGGGAAATCGCTTCGCCAATGTCGAGGCGACGGCGATCAGAACGCCCGAAACGATCGACTTGACGGCCAGCTGGAACATGAGGGGCGGATATCATGCGCCGAGCGATCGCGGGAGTGCCGGCAACATCGCAATGTTATGTTGTAACATTCTGTTCGGCTGGCGTTCAGGAAGCCGGTGCGACAACCCTTACGCTGCCGGAACGCAACCGGCCGTTTAGCCAAGGGGATTTGTCATGCAGTCCAAACCTGCCTTGCTGATGGCGCTCAGCGCCCTGCTTATGACTTCGGCCGCGCCCGTTCCGCTCGCCGCGCAGCGCACCGTCGCTCCGCCGCGCAACGATGACTCGCCGGTGCGTTGCCGCGTCGGCCAGCCCGACTATAATTACGCGCCCATGCCGGTCGCGCCCATGCCGCTGCGCGGAGGCAAGGTTGGCCGGAGCGCCGACGCCGCACGCGAAGTCGTCGTCACCGGATCGCGCGTAAAGCCCGGCGACAAGCGCCGCGCCGCGGCGCAACCCTACGCGCCGCCGCCTCCCCCGCCGATGGTCGCTCCAGCGCCGGTCGCGGGCATGGTCGCCAATAATACTTACGCGCCGCCTTATGGCAGCAAGGCGAACACCGAACGCTATGACGGCAAGGCGGTCGCGTCGATCCAGTCGGTAGCGACGGCGCCGGTTTCGACTTTCTCGGTCGATGTCGACACCGGCTCCTACGCCAATGTCCGCCGCTTCCTGACCGATGGCGGCACGCCGCCACCCGACGCGGTCAGGACAGAGGAGATGATCAACTATTTCCGCTACGATTATCCGCGCCCGTCCGATCGCGCCCAGCCGTTCAGCGTAACCGCCGACGTCGCCAGGACGCCGTGGAACCCGAACACGCGCCTGCTCCGCATCGGGCTGCGCGGCTTTGACGTGGCGACCAGCGACCGGTCCCGCGCGAACCTGGTGTTTCTGGTCGACGTGTCGGGATCGATGGAATCGCCCGACAAGCTGCCGTTGGTGAAGTCGGCGCTGACGACGCTGGCCGATCGCCTGCGTCCCGACGATCGCGTGTCGATCGTCGTCTATGCCGGCAATGCCGGGATCGTGCTCGAGCCAACCAGCGACAAGCGTTACGTCAAGGCCGCGCTCGACTGCCTCCAGGCGGGCGGATCGACCGCGGGC
>JAFEEZ010000087.1 GCA_018240825.1 Pseudomonadota bacterium
CCGATCGCGAGAATCAGCAGAATGATTTTCCACGGCAATTGGGCGAGCGGTTCGGGAACGAATCCCAGCGCCGCCGATGATCCCTGCTTCACTGATCGACCTCGTGCGATCCCTGTTCGGCGGGCAAGGCGGTGTTGGCGATGGCGGCCGCGGACGAATTGGCGGCGTCAGTCGCCGCTTCGACTGCGGGAGCGTCGGTCGGCGCGGTCGCGTCGGCTTCGGTCTGTGCGGCCTGAATTGCGGAAATCTGGCCCTTATAGGCCGCGGTTTCCGCCGCCGCGCGCGTCGCGATATCGCCGCCCCATGTCGGTTCGACCTCGGCGAGCGACGCCAGCGCCTTATCGCGGTCGAGCAGATAGGTGATGATGTCGCGGCCGATCCCGGGCGTATCGAGGTTGGTGACGGTATGGCCGCCATGTTCGAGGACGATGCCGGCGGCGTATTTGGGATTTTCGACCGGCGCAAAGCACACGAACAGGGCATGGTCGCGCAGCTTGAACGGCAGCGAGGCGTTGCTCAGCACGCCGCTGCCGCGTTCGGCCATGGTGATGCGGCGCACCTGCGCGGTGCCGGTCTTGGCGGCCAGCGAAGCGCCTGGAATGTTGAGCCGCGCACGCCCGCCGGTGCCGCCTTCGTTCACCACGCCATACATCGCGTCGCGGATAATCGCGAGGTGGCCGGGGTCGATCGGCAAAGGGTCGGCGATCCTCGCCGGTCCGTTCATAAGCAAGCGCGGCGTCAGTGATCGGCCCGATGCGATCCGGGACGCCATCACCGCGAGCTGCAACGGATTCGCCAACACGTAACCCTGCCCGATCGACGCGTTGAGCGAATCGGGGACGGTCCACGCTTCCTTGTATTTCCGTAGCTTCCATGCGCTGTCTGGCACGGTGCCATAACGTTGAGTCGAATAGGGCAGGTCGAATTTCTGCCCGAGTCCGAGCGTCCGCGCGACGGGTGCGACGCGATCATAGCCCAGCCGGCGCACCATTTCGTAGAAATAGATGTCGCAGCTGTACATGATCGCTTGCTTGAGGTTGAGCGCACCATGCCCGCCGCGTTTGTGGCAGTGGAAGACGCCGGTTCCGACCCTCAAGGCGCCGCTGCATGTGATGCGGTCCTCCGGACTGACTCCATTGTGAAGCAAGGCGAGCCCGTTCATCGGTTTCACCGTCGATCCGGGGGGATAGAGGCCCTGCAGGATCTTGTTCATCAGCGGCACGTGATCGTTGTCCGACAGCATTTTCCATTCGAGATGACTGATGCCGTCGGAAAAGCTGTTGGGGTCGTAGGCAGGCATCGACACGAAGGCGAGGACGTCGCCGTTGGTCACATCGATGACCACCGCGGATCCCGAATTGGTGCCCAGCCGGCGCGCAGCGTACTCCTGCAACCCGGCGTCAATCGTCAGGCGCTGAGCATGCCCGGCGACATCATGACGGGTTTCGAGCTCGCGAACCAGCTTGCCGTGTGCGGTGACCTCGACTCGCTTGGCGCCCGGTTCGCCGCGCAGCTTGTCTTCGAGCGCGCGTTCGAGCCCGTCCTTGCCGATCTTGAATCCAGGCGTGATGAGCAGCGGGTTCCTGGTCTTCTGATATTGTTCGGCCGAAGCGGCGCCGACATAGCCGGTGAGGTGCGCGACCGCCTGCGCCGCGGGATAGTTGCGCGAATAGCCGGCGGTCGGGGCGACGCCGGGCAGTTCGGGCAAGCGCACCTGCACCGCCGCAAAGACATCGGGGGTCAGTTTCTCCGCGACCTGGACCGGCTGGAACCCTGCGGCGCGCTTGATGTCGTTCTCGATCCGGCTGATCTGTTCAGGCGGCAAGCCGAGAAGCTTTTGCAGCAGCGCAAGCACGCGCGGTTGTTCGCTCGCGGGCAAGCGGTCGCGGATGATGTCGACGCGGAAATCGGTGCGATTGTTGGCGACCGCATGGCCGTAGCGGTCGACAATCCACCCGCGCCGTGGCGGAATCATCGTAAGATTGACGCGGTTACTCTCCGACAGCAGTTTGTAGTGTTCGTTCTCAGCAACCGCGAGCCAGCCCATCCGCCCCGCCAGCGCAAGGGCCACCGCGCCTTGCGCAGCGCCGACCATCATCGCGCGGCGCGAAAAGCTGTAGCTCTGGGCCGCCTCGGTGGTCGGGCGCGGTGGACGACTCACGGTTGCGCGCCCCGTTTGGCGTCGAGCCGTGCGACGATGCGGGAGACGAAGGGAAAGAGCAGCACCGCAGCGACCACCTGAAACACCAACACGGTGTCGACATGCGCCGCAAGCGGGGTCGCAATCAAGCGTCCGCCGAACAGGCAGAATGCGATCGCTCCGGAAGCGAGCACCCAATCCTGCCAGAAATCGCGCGACACCAATCGACGGTCCAGCAGGTCGACCACAAGGAAGGCAAGGGTCCACAGCAACATCGCGCTGCCCAGCGGTTGTCCGCTGACCAGGTCGTCAAAGAAACCGAACGGCACAGGACTCCATATCCGCGTCCATTCCGGGCGCAGCAAGCGCCACGCCAGCAACGTCATCAACCCTAACGGCGGCAGCACCGGAAAGGTCGCCACCACTGGCAGGATCGTGACAAGCGATCCGGCCATCACAGAGGCGACGGGAACGGCCCAAACGGCGACCCGCGGCGGCTCGGGCGCGAAGGCGCCGCCTTGCGGTCTCACGGTTGCTTCTCGCCAACCGCTGGGGGCAGGGCGGTCAGAAACGCCTTCAGCACCAGAGCATAGTCGAACGCATCGGGCGATTCGAACGGTTTGGCGAGGGCGCTATCGCGGCTGCGGCTCACAACCTTGGCGACCGGAATATTGGGCGGAAAGATACCGCCGGCGCCCGACGTGACGAGCACGTCCCCCGGTCCGTACTCACCGTTTCCCAGGGCGATAGGCTTGACGTCGAGCAAGCCATCGCCACGGCCCGTGGCGAAGCCCGGCGCGCCATCCTTCGTGCGACGGACGGGCACGATGCTCTCCGGGTCGATCAGCAGCAGGACTCGCGCGGTGTCGGGCCCGGCCTCGAGCACGCGACCAATCAATCCGTCGGGCGCACGCACCGGCATCCCGGCGTGCACGCCCTGAATCAGCCCGGCATAGATCAGGCCGTATCGTCTGGTGCTCGTCGCCGATGAGCTGACGATCCGCGCGGTCGCGATCGTCTCGGCGCCGGGTTCGCGCGCGGCCAATAGCTTCTTCAGCCGGATATTTTCAAACGCGATGGCGCGAGCGCGGAGCAGGTGGCGGCGATCCTCGGCGGCCTGCTTCCGCAACCGGGCATTCTCGCTGCGGACGCCGAAAAAACTGC
>JAFEEZ010000088.1 GCA_018240825.1 Pseudomonadota bacterium
CGACACACTCCGTCGCGGGACCGCGCGGTTCGAGCAACTCTGGGTGCGCTGGCGCGGGCCGCTCGGGCTGATCTGGAAGGGCAAACGCATCACCAGCGACGCGAGTCTCGCAATCCTGCCCGATATCCGTCCGGTCCACGAAAAGGGCGCGCGAATCTTCCAGCGCCACGCCTTGCAGGGGCTGATGACCCAGCTCGACCGCGGCGACGGCAGCGACTTCGACACGCTGGTCGAATACCGTTCCGGCATGGACCGCCGCGCGATCGACTGGAAGCAATCGGCGCGGCACCTGAAACTCCACGCCAAGGAGTATCGCACCGAGCGCAACAATCAGATCGTCTTCGCGGTCGATTCGGGGCGGCAGATGTCGGAGCCGGTTGCGGGCGTGCCGCGGATCGATCGCGCGGTAGCCGCAATGCTGCTGGCCGGTTGGGTCGCGCTCAAGCTCGGCGATCGCGTCGCGCTGCACTCGTTCGATTCGCGGCCGCGCATCGCGAGCGGGCTGATTTCGGGCGCGGGCGCGTTCCCGGAACTCCAGCATCTCGCCGCGAAGATCGACTATTCGGGGGACGAGACCAATTACACCTACGCGTTGACCACGCTCGCGGCGCAGCTGACGCGGCGGTCGATGATCGTGCTGTTCACCGAATTCACCGACCTGACCAGCGCCGACCTCATGATCCGCGCCGCGGCAAGGCTGGCCGAAAAACACCTGCTGATGGTCGTGGTGCTGCGCGACGAGGAGCTCGAATCGATCGTCGACCGCGCCCCGCAGACTCCCGACGACATCACCCGCGCGGTGACCGCCGCCGCGCTGCTCAAGGACCGCCTGCTCGCGCTGACCCGGCTGCGTCACCTCGGCGCGCACGTCATCGAGAGCGAGTACGACAAGGTCAGCGACCGGCTGGTCCAGGGCTATGTCGATCTCAAGCGGAGGAATTTGCTGTGACCGGCGCCCCCTTGCCCAAAACGAACGCCCTTCCCCGGCGGCAGGACATCCCAACAAAGTATTACTTTGTTGGGGCCCGAAGGCCGAGGTCCAGTATCGGGCCGGTCGCAACTGGACCCCGGCGTTCGCCGGGGACGTATAACAATGGTTGGGCGCGCGAGACGGGCCTCGCATGACCGCTTTCGTCCAGCCCAGCGTGCCGATGGTCAACGCGACGCGTTTCCGCCAGGCGCACGAAGCCGATTGGAAGGAACTCGAACGGATCGTCGCCGCGATCGAGCGCGGCGGCGTGCGCGGCGTCCCCGAACAGTCGTTGCTGGTGCTGCCGGTGCTTTATCGATCGGCGTTGTCCTCGCTGTCGGTCGCGCGCGAGACGTCGCTCGACAAGAGCCTGGTCGCGTATCTCGAACAGCTCTGCACCCGCGCCTATTTCCAGATCTACGGCGTGCCGACCTCGCCGATGCGCCAGCTCGGCCATTTCTTTGCCAGCGCATGGCCCAAGGCGGTGCAGGCGCTGTGGAAGGAGACGCTGGTCGCGTTCATCCTGACCGCGGCGGGAGCGATCGTCGCCTACCTGTTGGTCAAAAATAACCCCGGCTGGTATTACGTGTTGATGCCCGACGGCTCGGCGCAGGGCCGCGATCCGACCGCGAGCGTGCAGTTCCTCAAGAGCACGATCTACGACGGCGCGGGCGACAGCAAGCAGGCAGCGCTCGCGTTCTTCGCAACCTTCCTGTTCACCCACAACGCGCAGATCGCGATCTTCTCGTTCGCATTGGGCTTCGCGTTCTGCCTGCCGACCGCGGGGCTGATCGTCTATAACGGCCTGATGCTCGGCGCGATGGTGCAGGTGTTCGCCGCCAAGGGGCTTGGCTACGGCTTTATCGGCTGGCTGATGATCCACGGCACCACCGAACTCTACGCGATCATGATTTCGGGCGCGGCGGGGTTCCGCATCGGCCTTGCGCTTGCTTTTCCGGGGCGCAAGTCACGCGCCGACGCGGCGGTCGCCGCGGGACGGTCCGCGGCGACCGCGATGGGCGGGACGGTGGTGATGCTGGCGGTCGCCGGATTGCTCGAAGGAATCGGGCGTCAGACCGTCACGTCCGACGGCGCGCGCTACGCGATCGGCCTGGGGATGCTGCTCGGCTGGTTCTGCTATTTCTATTGGCCGCGGAGGGACGATGGCGCGCTCGCCTAGGCCCCTTCCTGCCAACGCCGCACTCCGGCGCAGCTTCGTCACGCCCGAGGGAGTCGATCTGCGGATCGAATTGGGTTCGGCCGGAGCGCGCGCGGGCGCGTTCGCGCTGGACGTGCTGATCATGCTGGGCGTGCTGGTGATCGGCACCATCGTCATCGGCACGACCGCGGTCGCCAACGAATCCGTCCTGCTCGGCGGGCTCTGGCTGATCGGGTTCTTCTTTCTGCGCAACGGCTGGTTCACCCTGTTCGAGATGGGCGGGCGCGGCGCGACTCCGGGGAAGCGGATCGTCGGTCTGCGCGTCGTCGCGCGCGACGGATCGCGGCTGACCGGCGGCGCGGTGATCGCGCGCAACGCGATGCGCGAGATCGAATTCTTCCTGCCGATCACCTTCTTCTTCGCGACGATATTTCAAAGCGGCGCCGACAAGATGATTTCGCTCGTCGCGTTGATCTGGAGCGGCATTTTCCTGTTCTTTCCCTTGTTCAACCGCGACCGGCTGCGCGTCGGCGATCTGCTGGCGGGCACCTGGGTGGTGCAGCGCGCCAAGGTGAAGCTGGGCCAGGATATCGTCGCCTCGCTCGCGCAGACCGACCGCGCGCGCCGCACGTTCAGCGACCACGCGCTCGGCCTGTACGGCGAATACGAACTACAGACGCTCGAGGAAGTGCTGCGCGGCGGCGACAGCGACGCGATCGTCACCGTCGCGGCGGCGATCCGGCGTAAGGCCGGCCTGCCCGACGACCATGACGATTACGGCTTTCTGTCGGATTACTACGCCGCCCTGTGCGCGCGGCTGGAGCGGCAGATGATGGTGGGATTGCGGCGCGCGGACAAGTTCGCCGAAGCAACGCGGGAGCGCGCCGCCTAGCCCGCTTCCCCCAGCAATGCCCGCGCGGTCGGGCTGGTCCAGTCCATCCCGCCGGTCATCCGCCAGACTTCACGGCCGGTCGCGTCGTAGAGGATCGTCGTCGGCAGGCTCGGGTTGCCCAGCGCTTCGGAGAAGCCGAGCTTGGGGTCGAGATACGCCTTGAGCGCCTTGAACTTCGCCGCAGCGAAATAGGGCTTCACGTCCGCCGCGCCATTCAGGTCCTGGCTGACCGCCACGACCGGCAGCTTGCCCTCGGCGGCGATCTTGTCGAGCGCAGGCATCTCGATCTTGCACGGCCCGCACCAGGTCGCCCACAGGTTGAGCACGAAGGGTTTGCCCGAAAAGCTCGCCAGCGTCGTTTTCACGCCGTTCGGATCGTCGAACAGCACCGTCGGCGCGGGGTCGCCCTTATGGCTGCGATCGAGCTTGCCGATGACGTCCACGCCGTTGTCGGCCGGGCTCGTCGCTTCGTCGGGCGTCGGCGCGTTGGCGTCGAGCGCGTTGGCGACCATGCGGTCCGCTTGCTCGTTCGCGGGCGATTGCCTATCGCAACCCGCGATCAAGAGGATGGGCAGGATCAGAGTGAGCGAGCGCAAGACCACGAACTCCATGTGGGGGGGACGGTTCGCGGAGGGGCCGGCCGCGGTGATGCGCGAGATAAATGCCTCGATCCCGTTCGACAAGCGGATGTGGCGGCAGGATATCGCCGGGTCGCAGGCGCACGCGGCGATGCTGGGCAAGGCCGGCATATTGAGCGCGGCGGATGCCAGGACGATCGGCGAAGGACTGGATGCCGTCGCCCATGATTACGAACGCGATGGCGTCCCGGACGACCTAGCGCTCGAGGACATCCACATGCTGACCGAGGCGCGGCTGGCCGAGAAGATCGGAGCCGCAGCCGGGCGGCTGCACACCGCGCGGTCGCGCAACGACCAGGTCGCGACCGATTTCCGGTTGTGGGTGCGCGACGCGGTCGATCAGGTCGGCGCGGCGCTTGGTATGTTGCAAGATGCGCTGATCGCGCGCGCGGAAGAACATGCCGACGCGGTCATGCCCGGCTTCACGCACCTGCAATCGGCGCAGCCGGTGACGCTCGGCCATCACCTGATGGCGTATCACGACATGATCGCGCGCGACCGCAGCCGCTTCGCCGACAATCGCGCGCGGATGAACCGCTGTCCGCTGGGCGCGGCCGCGCTCGCCGGGACGAGCTTTCCGCTCGATCGCGAGATGACGGCCGCGGCGCTCGGCTTCGACGGCCCGACCAGCAACAGCCTCGATTCGGTCAGCGACCGCGATTTCGCGCTCGATTATCTGATGGCGGCGACGCAATGCGCGCTGCACCTGAGCCGGCTCGCCGAGGAGTTCGTGATCTGGGCGTCGCAGCCGTTCGGGTTCGTGGCGATGTCGGATCAATGGTCGACCGGCAGCTCGATCATGCCGCAAAAGCGCAATCCCGACGCCGCCGAGCTGGTGCGCGGGCACGCCGGGCGGATCATGGGATGCATGACTGCGCTGGCGGTGACGATGAAGGGCCTGCCGCTTGCCTATTCGAAGGACATGCAGGACGACAAGCCGCCGGTGTTCGAAGCGCACGATTTGCTCGGCATTTCGATCGCGGCGATGACGGGGATGGTCGAGACCGCGACATTCCGCACCGACCGGATGCGCGCGCTGGCGGAGAGCGGATTCGCGACCGCGACCGACCTCGCCGACTGGCTGGTGCGCGAGACGGGCGTGCCGTTCCGCGAGGCGCACCACATCACCGGGCGCGCGGTCAAGGCGGCGGAGGAGGCCGGGATCGGGCTCGACGCGCTGCCGATCGACGCGCTCAAGCAAATCGATGACCGGATCGACGAACGCGTCTATGACGTGCTGAGCGTCGACGCGTCGGTTGCGAGCCGCACAAGCCTTGGCGGCACGTCGCCGGTGCGGGTGCGCGAGGCGATCGCCGCCGCCAGGGCCGCGCGCGCGGGAGAAACGAAGTGAAGCGTCTGATTGCCCTCTGCCTGGTGTTCGCACTGACCGCGTGCGGCGCGGCGCGCGACCTCAAACCCGCCCCCGGCGAGGCGCTGCCGGTCGCCCCCTACGGCGCCGCATCCACACCAGCGCCAAGCCAATTGCTCACCGCTTCCAGCCAGGCGCGCCCTTCACGCAGCGACGAATTGCTCACCAGTTCGGAGGAGCGCCAGGGCAATGAATTCGACCTCCCGCCGGCAAACTGATGGATCATTTTCAGCTTCGTAACGGTGAACTCTACGCCGAGGACGTCCCCATTGCGCGCATCGCGGCCGAGGTCGGCACGCCAGTCTACATCTATTCGCGCGCGACGTTCGAGCGGCATGCCGCGGCGTTTCGCGATGGGCTGAAGGATGTTCCGCGCATCCACCTCGCTTATGCGATCAAGGCCAACCCGAACCTTGCGGTGCTGCGGTTGATGGCCAATGCCGGGTACGGCGCCGACGTGGTGTCGGGCGGCGAACTCGAGCGTGCGCTGGCGGCGGGGATGCCGGCGAAGGACATCGTGTTTTCGGGCGTTGGCAAGACGCGCGCGGAACTGGCCCAAGGGCTCGATCGCGGAATCGGCCAGTTCAACCTCGAACTCGAAGCCGAAGGCGTCGCGCTGTCGGAGATCGCCGCCGCGCGGGGGCGGCGCGCGCCATGCGTGCTGCGCGTCAATCCCGATGTCGATGCCGGCACGCACGCCAAGATCTCGACCGGCAAGGCGGAGAACAAGTTCGGCGTCGCGATCGCCGAGGCGCCCGCCATCTATGCGCGGCTGGCGGCGCTTCCCGGGCTGAACCTGCGCGGCGTCGCTTCGCACATCGGCAGCCAGCTGCTGAGCGTCGCGCCGATGGAGGCGACCTATAACCGCATCGGGCGGCTGGTCGCCGACCTCCGCGCCGCCGGGCACAAGGTCGACCGCGTCGATCTCGGCGGAGGGCTCGGCGTGGCGTACAAAGCCGAGGATCAGCCGGTCTGGCCCGACGAGTACGGCGCCATGGTCGCGCGCGTGACTCGCGACTGGGACGTCGAGCTGATGTTCGAGCCCGGCCGCGTGATCGCGGGCAATGCCGGGGTGCTGCTGACCCGGGTGATCTGGGTCAAGCCATCGCCCGCCAATCCCTGGGTGATCGTCGACGCGGCGATGAACGACCTCGCCCGCCCCGCGCTATACGACGCCTGGCACGACTTCGTCGCGGTCAAGCCGACCGGCGAGCGCTTCGTCGCTAACATCGCGGGGCCGGTATGCGAAAGCGGCGACACCTTCGCCAAGGCGCGCGATATCGATCTGGTCAAGGAGGGCGACCTCGCGATCTTCCGCACTGCGGGGGCGTACGGCGCGACGATGGCGTCGACCTATAACAGCCGCGCCTTGGTGCCCGAAGTGATGGTCGACGGCGACCGCTATGCCGTCGTCGCCGAGCGCATTTCGCCCAAGACGATCATGGACGAGGAACGCGTTCCCGAATGGCTGTAGGGCTGCATAGCCTGCCGATTTTCGTTCGGCTGGACGGGCGGCCGGTGATGCTGATCGGCGAGGGCGAGGCGGCTAAGGCGAAGCGGCGGTTATTGGAGCGCGCAGGCGCGACGATCGTCGGCGAGGACGCCGAGGCCGCGCTGGCGATCGTGGCGATGGCCGAGCCGGATGCGACGGTTGAGCGGCTCAAGGGGCGCGGGCTTCTGGTCAATGCGGTCGACCGGTCCGATCTGTGCGACTTCACGCTGCCCGCGATCGTCGATCGCTCGCCGGTGATCGTCGCGGTCGGGACGGGCGGGGTGTCGGCGGGGCTGGCGGCGGCGTTGAGGCAGCGGCTGGAGGAGGTGTTGCCGGCCAATTTGGGCGCCGTAGCGGAAGAGGCGCATGGCTTCCGCGAGAAATTTCCCAATTGCAGCGAACGCCGCCAAGCAATTAGTGATCTGCTGGATAGCCGGTTCAACGATTCCGTTCGTGCTGAGCTTGTCGAAGCACGGGCTTCGATCGCCAGACTGCCCTTCGACAAGCTCAGGGCGAACGGCTCGGCGATATGCATCGCGCTGACCTCTCCCGACCCCGACGACCTTACCCTCCGCCAAGCCCGCACACTCGCGCAGGCGGACCGCATCCTGCACGCGCCCAATGTCCCCGCCCGCATCCTCGACCGCGCGCGCGCCGACGCGCCGCGGATCGTTTCTGAGGAACCGCAGTTGGACCCCGGCGACGGGCTGACCGTGTATCTGGAGATGGCGCCATGAGCGGCTTTGCCTTTCAAGTCGGCGCGGCGGGCAAGGTAACGAAATGCGATGTCAAGGACGCGCTGGCGGCGCGCAACGGGTTCGTCTGGGTGCATTTGAACACCAACAACGAGCACGCGCAGGACTGGCTCGCGAACACCGCGAAACTGGACGACTATCTTGTCGACGCGCTGACCGCGACCGAAACGCGGCCGCGCTGCGAGCAGTTCGGCGATGGCGCTCTGATCAATCTGCGCGGACGGTCGGAGGACGAAATGACATCGTCCGATCCGTTGGCGTCGGTGCGGATATGGGCGGTCGAACGCCGCGTGATCTCCGTCACGCGCAAGAAATTGAGCGCGATCGACACCGTCGAACGGGCGGTGAGCGATGGCCATGTTCGCGATCCGGGCGATCTGATCGCCGCCTTCGCGGGCGCGATCACCGCCGATCTCGACCCTGATGTCGCCCGGCTGGGCGACGATCTCGACGAATGCGAGACGCAACTCGACGCCGAAAGAGTCTTCGAGTTGCGCCGCACCGTGACGCGGGTGCGCGCGCAATCGATCGGCTATCGCCGCTTTCTCAGCCCCCAGCGCACCGCGGTCGAGAAGCTCGCCACGTTGCCGGTCGGCTGGCTCCAGGACGATGACCGTCTACACCTCGCCGCCGCCGCCGATCGCGCGGCGCGGATGGCCGAGGAGCTGGAAAGCATCCGCGAACGCGCCGCGTTGACGCACGAAGCGCTGACCGATTTGCGCGCCGAACAGATCGACCAGCGCGGGCTGATCATTTCGATCGCGGCGCTGATCTTCCTGCCGCTGACGTTCTTCACCGGACTGTACGGAATGAACGTGCGCGGGTTGTGGCTGGCCGACAAGCCATGGGCGTTCGACGCCATCGTCGCGTTGTGCCTGATCACGGCCGCGGGAGTGACCGCCTATTTCGTCCGCCAGCACTGGTTGCGCGGTTAGGCCGCTCGCAACCGTTCCATTTCGGCGGCCAGCCGCTGGCGCTCGGCGCGGACGTCGGCGAGTTCGGCGCGCGCCTCGCCCAGTTCCATCGCGCGCGCCGCGATCCGCGCGTCGAGCGCCGCGTTCGACCGCTTGAGGTCGGCGATCCGCCGCCCGCGCGCCAGCGTTCGCTCGATCCGCGCGATCAGCACGTCGAATTCGAACGGCTTGGCGAGGTGGTCGTCGGCGCCGGCCGCCAGCGCCTCGATCGCCGCCGCCGCATCGTCGCGCGCGGTGATGACGATGACCGGCAAGTCGCTGGTTTCGGTGCGCGAGCGCAATTCGGCGAGCACCTGGAGGCCGTCCATCCCCGGCATCACCATGTCGAGCAGCACGAGGTCGAACCCCCGCGCGGAAATCAGGTCGAGCGCCTCGCCGCCATTGTCGACCAGCGCAGTGAAATAGCCGAGCGCGGTCAGCCGCTCGCCGATCGAATTCAATGTCATGCGGCTGTCGTCGACCACCAGGATCGTGCGCATCGGCCGGCCAGGTTCCCCCATCGTCACCTCTAAGCCGCCCTGCGGACCTGCGCCCAAGCGGCGGCGATTTCTTCGAGATTGTCGGCGACGTCGTGGAAGGGCCGCGGATCGTCGCCGACGCTGGCGTCGACGATCGTCGCTCGCGCGCCGGTGTAGAGGCGCGACAAGGTGCGCGACACATCTCCGCCCGTGTCGAAATCGAGCCCCGATTCGAGCGCGAACAGGATCGCCGTGGCGCGCGTCACCTTCTCGCTCTTCCGGGCGTAATCGCGTTTCTCGGTGGCCCAGGCGGCCACGCGCAGCGCGCGGACGAGTTCCTCGTACAGCAACTGGACCAGCGCGCCGCCGTCGGCCTCTGCGGTGCGCCCGACCAGGTCGATCTGGCGGTACGTTGCGTAGGGATCGGCTCCCAGGGCTGTTGCATAGGCCGCCATCAGTTGCTCTTGTTCCAGGCGTCGATCTGGTTCTTCAGGAACGCCTGGGTGGACTTATAGGCGGCGACCTTTGCGTTCATGCTCGCGAACTGCTGAGTCAGCCGCGTGGTCATCGCGTCCGACTGGGTCGAGATGTCGTCCTGCTGCTTCGCGATGCTCGCCTGGAGATCGTTGTAGCGCTTGGTCGACGCGCCGAGTCCGAACAGCGTGCTGCTGGTGTTGAGCGAGATCGAGTTGAGCGCCGCCGTCAACCCGTCGGTGCTGTTCGACGAATAGGAAAACATCGCTTCGACCGCATCGGGCGCGGTCGAGAGGGCATGGGTCAGCGCGTTGGTGTCGACCGCGAGCGTGCCGTCGCGATTGGTCTTGACCCCGATCTCGCCGAGCGTCGTCGGCGCGCCCGCCGCAACCCCCGTCAGGATCGGCGTCGTCGTGAGCGCGCGCAGCGAACGGAGCAAAGATTGCGCCGCGGTGTCGCCGTGCAACGGCCCGGTTTGCGGGTCGAGCTGCGCGGTCAGCGTCTTGAGCATCTCGTTATAGGTATCGACGAAGTCGGTCACCGCGCCGGTCAGCGCGGAGGTGGGCGTGGTGCTGGTGAGCGAGACGGGCGTCACGGTGGTGCCGGTGA
>JAFEEZ010000089.1 GCA_018240825.1 Pseudomonadota bacterium
CATGGCGGCATCCGGCATTGACCGCCGCCCCGTCCCCAGCGATTTTGCGAGCATCGAGGAGAAGACACCCGATGGCTCGGATAGCGTTCGCCGCAGTTTTCGTGACGCTGGGTCTCCCGCTGGCCGGTTGCGGGAGCGGTGACGCCCTGCGCTGGGGCGGGTTCGTGCTCGGACAGCCGACTCCAACGAACGCCTTTGATCCCGCGCGGTCGCCCGTCGGAGCGGATGGTCGCCAGCCGCCGCACGCGCTCTTTCTTCAACATGCGCTCATGATACCCAGCGTGCCCGAATTTCCGTGGCAGGAAGCGTTCGCGCAGGTTGACGGGCAGCGGCGCGTGATTGCCGTGACCTTGAGCACCGCTTGTTGTGACGAAGGGCGGGAATCCGACACTGCTCTGTCTGCGGACGCCATACGGGCATTGGCGAGCGATGAACTGAAGGTACCGGACCGATACGAGGAAAACGCGGGGCCTCCGCGATATCGTCACACTGACTTCAATGACAGCACACGCTTTATCAGCGCGGGAGATATGACGGCTTATGGCCGGGCCGCGCTGAAACAAGCCATTGCCCGGCTAGGCCCGCCCACCAAGACAGCGATAGAGCCGATGGGAGGCGGGCCTGTCTCCGTTTCTTACCTCGACGACTACAAAGGATTGCGCGTGCATTGGGCGCGGAAGGGACCGGCAGGTCCGAAAGACTTCGCCGTCATGGACATTGGCAAGTCCCAGATTTGCTTGACCGTCGCGGCTGGCAGCGACCACCAACTCCCCGTTCGGAGCGGTTGTGCCGGATTGGAATTGGGTTGTTACGATCAGTTCTATCCTGCAACGCCGCCCGGCTCCCAACTGCCTACCGAGATAGATCCGGGCGATCCCGAATATTGCCGCAAACTTTAGACTCGATCCATGCTCCCCCACACCTCATGGCTCCCCGCGATCGCGCCGTGGCTCGACCTGGCGGGGCTCGTCGTGTTCGCCGCGTCAGGCGCCCTGGCGGCGGCGCGGCGGGGGCAGACGATGGTGACGCTCTGCTTCTTCGCGGTCGTCACCGGGGTCGGCGGCGGGACGGTGCGCGACCTGTTGATCGGGGCGCCGGTGTTCTGGATCCATGACAGCCGCGCCGCGGCCGCCTGCCTGATCGTCGCGTTCGCGGTCTGGCTGACGCCCGAGCGATGGTGGCGCGGGCAGGCGCTCGACTGGTTCGATGCGGCGGGGCTTGCCGCCTATGCGGTGTTCGGCGCGGCCAAGGCGATCGGCTATGGCGTGCCCCCGGTGCCCGCCGCGCTGATGGGTGTGGTGACGGGGTGCGTCGGTGGCATCATCCGCGACGTGCTGGCGGGCGAGCCGTCGATCCTGTTGCGGCCGGAGATTTATGTCACCGCGGCGGCGCTGGCGGCGGGGCTTTATGTCGGACTGGGGCAGGTCGGCGTACCGTTGCCGATTGCTGCGGTGGTCGGGGCGGTCGCCGGGTTCGCACTGCGCGCGGTGGCGATTCGGTGGAAGCTCGCCTTGCCGGCGTATCGGGGCGGGAAAGCGTGATCGCTCTCGCCCTGATAGCGGCGGCGGCGTTGCAACCGCAACTCCAACCGCTGAGCTTTCTCGCCGGGCATTGCTGGCAGGGCGAAGTCGCGCCCGGCCGCACCGACCGGCATTGTTTCGTAGTGCTGACCGACGGCGCGATTCGCGACCGTCATATCGTGGTCGAACGCGGCAAGCGCGTGATCGCAGGCGAAAGCGTCTATCGCTGGGACGCGCGGCTCGGCGCGATCGGTTTCACCTATCGCGACAGTTTTGGCGGACAGATGACCGGCCTGGTGCGGTCGCGAGGCAATCTGCTCGGGTTTGCCGGGCGTTACACTGCGGGCAGCGGCCAGCGGTTCGGCATCACCTCGCGCTGGACGCGGGTCGACGCGAGCAGCTATCGCACCGACACCCGCTCCGCCGACGTGCCGCAGGTCAACGGGTCGACGGTGTACCGGCGGTTGGATTGAACATCCGCCATTGCGAGCGCAGCGAAGCACTCCATGACACGTGCGAGCACGCTGGATTGCTTCGCTGCGCTCGCAATGGCGGGAGTTCAACCCCGCTGGATCAGCCCGACCTCGCTGAACTTCTTCGGCTCGGCGGGCGGGATCGTCGCGTCGTTGAGCTCGCACTGCCAGAAGCCGACATCGATCCAGCGGCCCTGCTTGAACCCCATCTCGCGCAGCACCCCCTGGCGGCGGAACCCCGTCGCCTCGTGCAGCGCGATCGAATAATCGTTGGGCAGCGAGATCACGCTGATCGCCTGGACAAAGCCCTGCGCGCGCAGCGTGTCGATCAACGCGCGATAGAGCAATTTGCCCATGCCCTGGCCCTGCACCGGACCCATGACGTAGATCGAGGTCTCGACGACGTAGCGGTACGCCGGCCGCTCCCGGAACTTGGTCGCATAGGCGTAAGCGAGCACCGCGTCGCCATCTTCCTCTCCGTTGGTCGCGACCAGCCAGGGATAGAGCCCGTCCGATGCCGCCATCCGCTCGCCCATCGCCGCCGCGTCGGGCGCCTCGGTCTCGAACGAGACGGTGCCGGTCATGACATAGGGCGCATAGATCGCGGCGATCGCGGCGGCGTCGCCGGGCCGCGCCGGGCGAAGCGCGATCAAGGCCAGACCGCCTTGATCAGCATCTGGACCAGGCTGAGGTCGCTGCTGCTCGCGCGCGTGTCGGCGAAGCCGGCGCATTCGAGGCAGCGCGCCTGCACCGAACTCGCCGACGCCAGCCGTTTCGCGTCGCCCAACGCGCGGGCCAGCACATCCTGCCGTTCGGCCGCGATCACCGCGAACACGTCGCGCGCGCGCGCCGTGTCGGTATTGTCGTCGTCGTTGCTGTAACCGGCGA
>JAFEEZ010000008.1 GCA_018240825.1 Pseudomonadota bacterium
CGGGACGCCAAACTGCTGGGTCACCGGATCAAGACGATGGTCGGCATCACGGTGGCGATTGACGTGCGCCCGAGCGGAACGCTCGATCGGTCCACCGGCAAAGCGGCGCGCGTGCTCGACAAGCGGCCGCGGGTATAGCGACAAGCCAGGAGAATAGGACATGAAGAAACTGATCGCGCTCTACACGACGCCGAAGGACGTCGACGCTTTCTTCATGCACTACAACGAGATTCATCTGCCGCTCGTCGAGAAGCTTCCTGGCCTGTTGAAAGCAGAAGTGACCAAGATCGAACGCACCTTGGCCGGCGTACAAGGCAACTTCCTTTTGGCCGAAATGTATTTTGCGGACGACGCCTCTTTCAAGACAGCGCTCAAGAGCGCCGAGAATGCGGCCGTCGGCGCAGATGTGATGGCGTTCGCTCCCGGCCTTGTCACGGTGATGACCGGCGAAGTCCTTGAGGACTGAACCGGCCAGGTGGCGTCATAAGGATTTCACCGGCCACGCCGCTCAGCGGACATATCGCATCGCGCGCGAGATCACGCGCGATCACAAGGAACCGCCCGCGGGATTTTCTGTGGCCAAACTGCTGAAGGCCCTGCGCGGCCTCCCATGCGAATACATCTCAATGCTGAGCGAGCAACCCCAACCGCTTCTGCCTAAATCCGCATCGTCAATCATCGGGGACCAAACATCTATTTGTCCGACAGTGGCCGCCAAAAACCGAAAAGCACCAAAGACAATGCCAAGA
Organism: Pseudomonadota bacterium; assembly: GCA_018240825.1. Lineage (GTDB taxonomy): Bacteria > Pseudomonadota > Alphaproteobacteria > Sphingomonadales > Sphingomonadaceae > Sphingomonas. The sequence goes on from JAFEEZ010000008.1 coordinate 750, forward strand.
CGTTGGTGATCGCAACGGCGACCGGTGGCGCCGTCAGTGAGATTGACATCGACAAGGGCAAGATCGGGCATTTCCTGCTCGGCTATGACAAGAGTTTGCGCGGCATGCGATGCAAGTCCGATCACGTTCCGGCCAAGCTTTTCCAGCACAGATTTCAGATTTTCCGCAAGCAGTCACTCGTCCTCGACAATGAGAACGGTCATGCTACACGGTTCGTCTGCAGCCGAAGACACGCTGACAGATCCTCCCTTTTTGCCCTGAATAGAAGTGGCGGCTTTGCGCGGACTTAACTCGGGCGGAGCAAACCTGGTTTCGAACCGTCAGTTGCTGCGAAGTCGGTGCGCGCCGGCAGCAGAAGATGTACGCTGGTGCCTTTCCCGATTTCGCTGTCGATCCGCACTTGTCCCTCCGATTGGTGAACAAAGCCGTAGACCTGGCTCAGCCCCAATCCGGTTCCCTGGCCTTCCCCCTTGGTGGTGAAGAAAGGTTCGAACACCTGCGCGAGGGTTTCCTTGCTCATGCCGCAGCCGGTGTCGCTGATCGTAATGCAAACCAAAGCATCCCGCGTTTCAGATGCGCCGTTGGCGTCGCCGGAGACGTTGCTGGTCTGAATGGTTAGCACGCCGCTTCCGTCCATCGCGTCCCGCGCGTTGACGGCGAGGTTGAGCAGCGCGACATCGAACTGGTTGGCGTCGATCGCGACCGCGTCGAGCTGCGGCGCCAATTTGGTCTGGATCCGGACTCCGAGCCCCAGAGTTCCTTCGAACAGATGGATCCGCAGATCGCCACCGAACTGGGCAACATCGCCGCGCAGAAAAATAGCGTGGCGATCGAGATCGATCATCTCGAGCGGCAGCTTACCGCAACGAGTCTTTCGGCCGAGCCGAAGGTCTTGAAGCGGTTCGGGCAGCTGATTGCGGACAAGCTCCGCAATCCTGCCGACAGCACGGCGCGTAAGGCTTATGTCAGGCTGCTTGTGGATCGAGTCGAAGTCGGCAACGACGAGATCCGGATCTCGGGATCGCGGCGCAACCTCGCAAAGCTGGCTACGGGCATGCCGCCGCAGCTGGTTCCCAAAGCTGAACGGGATTGGCGCACCCGACAGGATTCGAACCTGTGGCCTCTGCCTTCGGAGGGCAGCGCTCTATCCAGCTGAGCTACGGGTGCCTGGGGCCTCGCGCCTAGCAAAGCCGGCGCGGCCGCGCCAGCACTCTATTTCGCGAGGGCGACCGGCTGAAACTTGCCCAGCCCGCACCGCGCGCCGCGCCCGCCGGTCGATTGCAGCACGGTGATCGTTTCGACCGAACACAGTTCGCCGTTCGACACCGAATAGGCGAAGCGTTCCTCGAACCCCAATGACGGGCACGCGCCCGGCAGCGTGTTGCGGTACATCCGTTTTCCCGACAGCTCGAAATCGATCACCTGGTCGCTGCGGACATGCGTCTGGCGAATCTCGCTCAAGCGGATGCAGTTGACGGGCTCGCCGGTCGGTGTAGCGGCGGGCACGTCGCGCGCGGCGGCGGGCGCCGTCGCGGCGATGGCGGCAAGGGCGAACAGCAGACGACGCATCGTGATTCTCCTCGATCAGGCGGCGCGCGTTTTCGGCGCGGGCGTCTTTGGCTTGAACGCGCAAAGGTCGCAAACGACGCATCGCCAGCATTCGGGCGTGCGCGCCTTGCAGACATAGCGGCCGTGCAGGATCAACCAGTGATGCGCGTGGAGCCGGAACGGCTGCGGCACCTGTCTGTCGAGCTTGAGTTCGACCGCCAGCGGGTCCTTGCCGCGCGCCAGCCCGGTGCGGTTGCACACGCGAAAGATGTGCGTGTCGACCGCGAAGGTTTCGCGCCCGAACGCCGAATTGAGCACGACGTTCGCGGTCTTGCGCCCGACCCCGGGCAGCGCCTCGAGCGCGGCGCGGTCGTCGGGCACCCGGCCGCCGTGATCGCGCACCAGCGCTTCCGACATGGCGATGACGTTCTTCGCCTTGGTGTTGTTGAAGTTGATGCTCTGGATCGCGGCGCGCAAGGCGTCGTGGCCAAGCGCGAGCATCGCCTGCGGCGTCTTCACCGCGGCGAACAGCGGCCGCGTCGCCTTGTTCACCCCGACATCGGTCATCTGCGCCGACAGTGCGACCGCGACGAGCAATTGATACGGATTGCCGTATTCGAGTTCGGTTTCCGGATGCGGATTGTCGGCGGCGAGGCGGCTGAAGAACTCGACGACCTGCGCCTTGTTCAAAGTCCCAGCACCTCGGTCATCGCATAGCGCCCCGCCGGCTGACCGGCGAGCCACAACGCCGCGCGCACCGCGCCGCGCGCAAAAATCTCGCGGCTTTCGGCGCGATGGATCAGTTCGATCCGTTCGCCCGGCCCGGCCAGGATCACCTGATGATCGCCCGCGATCGACCCGCCGCGGATCGACGCGAAGCCGATCGTCCCTTCCGCGCGCGCGCCCACCAACCCGGCGCGGTCGACCACCTTGAGGTCGTTGAGCGGCGCGCCGCGCCCCTCCGCCGCCGCCTCGCCGAGCAGCAGCGCGGTGCCCGACGGCGCGTCGACCTTGTGCCGGTGATGCGCCTCGACGATCTCGATATCCCAATCGGGGCCGAGTTTTTCGGCGGCGTCGGCGACCAGCCGCGCGAGCAGGGTGATGCCTAGCGACGTCGTGCTCGTCTGGAGCACCGCGACCCGCGCGGCGGCGTTGTCGATCAGCGCGTGGTGCTGCGCGGAGAGACCGGTCGTGCCGACGACGATCGGCGTCCCGCCCTCGCACGCCGCCGCCAGATTGGCTTCGAGCGCCGACGGCGCGGTGAAATCGACCAGCACGTCGGACGCGCGCGCCAGCGCGAGCGGATCGCCCCCGGCGTCGACCCCGCCAGCGACGGTCGCGCCCAGATCGGTCGCGACCGCGGCGATCGCGCGTCCCATCCGCCCCTCACTGCCCAGGATCCCGATCGCGGTCATGGCGGCCCCAATGCACCAAATGGCGGCGACGGAACAGGGGGCGTCGACGGCCCCAGCACCAATCGCCACGGCTGCGGGATGTAGTCGGCCGACATGTAGAAATAGAATATGCACGCGCCGCCTCGATATGTCGCGCCCTTGACGATCCCCAAGGCGGTCGTTCCGATGAACACCGGCGATCCGCTGTCGCCGCCGCGGCAGGTCGGCCCCGCCACCGTCACCCAGGTCGGCAGGCACGGCCCGCCGCACAAGTCGCCCGCCGGCGCGAAATCGGTCAGCTCGACGATCGCGCAGCTATACCCCGTCGTCTCGCCGCGATGGCACACGAAGTCGCCCGCGCGCGTGCTGTCGCGGCTGCGCTGGCCGGTCACCGGCCGCTCCACCGTGCGCTCGGTGTCAGCATAGAACAGCCCGGGCAGCGGATCGGGCGACGCGTTGATCTGAACGTCCTGATATCCCCACCCCCATTGCCCCACGAAGCTGAGCGGCGTCGCATCGCGCCGCGGGTCGAAATAGGTCAGGTCGTCAAGGCAATGCGCCGCGGTCGCGACGCCATAACGCGCGCCGTCGGTGACGGTGAAGGCGGTGGTGCACAGGTAACGCCTGCCGTCCGCGGCGTTGCGCCCTTCGACGCGCGACCCGCCCATCGGCGCCGACAGGTTGACGTCGATCTGGTCGAGCACGCGCAGCCGCACCGGCACGCCGGCGATCGCCTCCAGCCTGGCGCGGAGCGCTTCCTTTCCGTTCGCCGCGGCGGTCGCGGTGGGTACGACGATGACGAGTTCGCCGGTGCGCGGGTCGAGCCCCATCGCGGGCGGGTTCGGCAATGCCGCGCGGATCGCCGCCTGATGGTAGGTTATCGCCCAGATCACCCGGTCGCGGCTCGCTTTCGCCCCGGTTCGGAACACGATGGGGACGCTCATGCCGCCTGCGTTGAGCGTACGGGTGGGAACGGGGTCGCCGCCGGTCAGGTACACGAGGATGCGCAGCGCCGGTTTGTGCTCGATCGACACCCCGGCGACGCGGTCGCGATAGGTGGTCTCGATGGCGTCGGTGGCCGCGACGCTGTCGGCGAGCGCGCGCAACCGGCGTTCGGCCTCGCGCTGCGACACGCCAAACTGCTTTGCGTACTGACCGGCATCCTGCGCCAGCGCCTCATCGGCGGTCTGGACGCGCGATGCGGCTATGGTCTGCGCCATCGCTGGCGACGCAAGCAGGAACAGCAGGAGAGCAGCAAGCCAGCGCGACACACGCGCCTTATACAGCGCCTTTATCGGGATTCCGCGCGCTTAAACTCATTGCGGCACGCAAAAACCGGCCATGGTCCAACGCGCAACGCATCGCCGGCGTGCTCTGGCATCTAGCCGCCGACTGATCGGCCATGATGCGGCCGGATCAGCGCAGCTCGGACCAGGCGTGGCCGAGGCGTTGGCGCCGCTCCTGGGCGCCGTCGCGCACCGTCTCGGCGATGAAGCCCGGAAAGCCGCGCGGCAAATCTTCCTCCACCGCGTCGAACGCCGCGTCGAAGTCGGCCTCGACCTCTTCGATGGCTTGGGCGATGAGCGCGTCGGGCAGCCCCGCGGCGCGGCCGGTCTGGACGAAATGGCGGCCGTTGATCTCGAACATCCGGTAGCGGCGCTGGTCGCCGATCGCCATGGCGAGCTTGAACTGGTTACGCCGGATCTGGTGCGCATCGAGGCTCGGCTGCGCGGTCAGCACGTCATAGAGCGGCGTCATCCGGAACCGGCCGCCCGGGGCGATGAAGATGCTGAAATTCTTGGCATGCCCGTCGGTCGCGCCGATCAGCCAGAACAGGACCTGGCTTTTGAAAAAAGCGAGCTGGTCGGCGGCCGGATCGTCGCTGCCGCGCAGGAGGTCGATGATCCGGCGGACGCCCGGACCGCCTTCGCTTTCGTATTTCGCGGTCGGCGCGACCGACAAGGCCTGGCAGCAATCTTCCTGCGGGCGGCGAAGCAAGCGTCCATCCCTGGTCCAGCGGCGATCGAAGCGCTCGATGATGAGTACGCGCGTGTCGCCGAATGTGGCCATGCGCGCGTCGTTGGCGGGGAGCCCGAACGCATCCATCAGCTTGAGGCAATAATATTCGTTCTCGACGCTGTTCGACAGGTCGATCCCGTTGGGCAGTTGCCCGATCTGCGGTTTGAAGATGTGCGTGGTCGGTGTCGTGCCGGTGGGTTTCATCCAGCGGTCGCGATACCGCAGGAGGGCGGTCTTTTCCTGCGCGCCGGCGACCGATATGCGAAAGTCGTCGTCGTCATCGAGGCCGAGCGGCGCACGTTCGAGATTGGCGATGATCGCGGCGATCTCCCGGTCGCCGACCTCGACGCCGTCGATGCGGTCGGTGGGGGCGGGTTCGTCGCCGGAGGGAAGGAACTGGAGCGCGCCGACGCAGTCGCGCCCGATTTCGCTCAACAACGAAAAGGCGTCGGCGCCGCGCGCACCCACGCGCTCCGCGACGCGCGTGCGGATCGGCTTCGAGTCGGGCAGAAGGTTTTCGAATACCGCGCTGACAGGGTCGCCGAGATAGCGCCGCTCGCGCAGGGGCAGCGACAGCGAGACGGGCATGGCGAACTCCCAGCCGAGCCAGTCGGGATCATAGACGAAGTCGATCGCGCCGCTCGATTGCCGTGTCAGGCGCCCGACCAGGCGGCCATTGAGAAAGATGTCGAGCGGCGCGCGCGCGGCGCGGCGCGCCATCAGAAGATATCCTCGACGTTGATGCCGCGGGTGCGTTCGCCGATGGTCATTTCAAGACCGAGCGCTGCCATGAGATCGCAGATCGTCTGCAAGCGCGCGGCCGGCTGGCCGGTTTCGATTTGCGAGACGGTCGCCTGCCGCACGCCGGCACGGTCGGCGAGCTCGGTCTGGCTGAGCCCGGCGCGCATGCGCTCGCGGCGAAGGATATCGCCAATCTGTTTGGGGGTGCGGGCGAGTTGGGACATGACGGCCTCCGCCTGACGATATACGGCGAAGCGTATAAAGTGTCAATATACGGTTTGACGTATATTTCTTGGTTATACGCTGATCCGTATAACGCTGGAGTATACGCCTCCGCGTATCGGCGCAGCGCCGGCGCACGCTTCACGCCTGCGGTGTATCAGGAAGAAAAAGTCGATATCGGTGGTCCGATAAAGACCCCTGTGGAGAGGCCGGTGGCGGAGACGGAGGGATTCGAACCCTCGGTACGGTTTCCCGTACGACGCTTTAGCAAAGCGTTGGTTTCAGCCACTCACCCACGTCTCCATGCAGCGGCGAAGCGCGGCCTATAGCGGCGGTGAAGGTGGCGATCAACCGACGGATTCGGACTCGTTTGGCCGCGAAAGGGACTCGGGTCGTCGCTCGCGCCCGGTCCATTCATTGCCGGGTCATCCGCTGCGGGCTTAGCCTTGGCGGCAAGTATCGGGTGGGGAGTGCGGGTTATGCGCCGGTTGATGATGACGATCGCGTTGGCGTGCGCCGCGCTGGCCGCGCCGGCCATGGCGCAGGTGACGACGATCGATCCCAATGCGGCGATCGACGGCGACCTCAAGAACCCGCGTCCGGCCCCCACGCCGGCGCCCCCTGCCCCGCTCGCCCCGAACGAAACCGCCGCCCCGCAGGACGCGCCGCTCCCGCCGCAGGAAGAGACCGCGACGGTCGCCCCGCCCAACGTCCCGCCGACCACCGGCCCCACCTATGAGGAAGGCGACGTGATCGCCGCCGCGGAAGGCGTGTTCGGCAAGGGCGCCAAGGGCCTCGCCGAAATCATCGAGAAGATCCTGGCCAAACAGGGCCGGCCCAACGCCTATATCGCCGGCAAGGAAGCGTCGGGCGCGTTCATCGTCGGCGCGCGCTACGGCTCGGGCATCCTCAGCCACAAGGTCGCGGGGCAGCAAAAGATCTTCTGGCGCGGCCCTTCGGTCGGGTTCGACGTCGGCGGCGACGCGACCAAGGTATTCGTCCTCGTCTACAACCTTTACGACACCGAGGACGCGTTCACCAAACAGTTCATCGGCGGCGAGGGCCGACTCTATTTCGTCGGCGGCTTTTCGGCGACCTACATCCGCCGCGGCGACATCGTGATGATCCCGGTCCGCCTCGGCGTCGGCTGGCGCGCGGGGATCAACGCCGGCTATGTGAAGTTCCGGCACAAGGGGAGTTGGGTGCCGTTCTGACCGAATGCGGCCTGCCGCATCCTGCGGCAGGACTCGCATCGGTCCGGCCGGCGGGGCGAAGCTCCGTCCGACGACGCGGCTTTGCCGCGTCGGCCCGCGTAAGCCAGGTTCGTACATGGACCCCGGATCAAGTCCGGGATGACGATGGAAAGGAGGCCAGGTCAGCCTTCCGCCATCCGCCAAGCCAGCCTCTCCCCCGCATGAAACGGCACGACGTCGCCAACTCGCTCGGGCACGCGCGTTTCCCCCCGCTCCAGCGTCACCGTCCCCTCGTTCAGCGGCAACCCGTAAAACCGCGGCCCATGTTCGCTCGCAAACCCCTCGAACCGGTCGAGCGCGCCCTCCTCGTCGAACACCGCGACATAACTCTCGAGCGCGAACGGCGCGTTGAAAATCCCGGCGCATCCGCAATCCATTTCCTTGCGCCCGATCGCGTGCGGCGCGCTGTCGGTGCCTAGGAAGAACTTCGGGCTGCCCGACACCGCCGCAGCGCGCACCGCGCGCCGGTGCTGCTCGCGCTTGACCACCGGCAGGCAATAGGCATGCGGGCGCAGCCCGCCGTCGAACAGCGCATTGCGGTTGAGATGGAGGTGCTGCGGCGTGATCGTCGCGGCGACGTTCGGCCCGGCGTCGCGTACGAAATCGACGGCTTGCGCCGTGGTGATATGCTCGAGCACGATCTTGAGCGCGGGAAAATCGCGCACCAGCCCGGTCAGCGTACGCTCGATGAACACCGCCTCGCGGTCGAATATGTCCACGTCGCGGTCGGTGACTTCGCCATGGATGAGGAGCGGCATGCCCGCCGCCTGCATCGCCTCGAACACGGGGGCCAGCGCGGCGATGTCGGTGACGCCGTGCGCCGAATTGGTCGTCGCGTGCGCGGGGTAGAGCTTGCACGCCGCGAACACGCCTTCGCGGTAACCGCGCGCGATCTCTTGCGGCTCGGCATCGTCGGTCAGGTAGCAGGTCATCAGCGGGGTGAAGTCGCTGTCCGCAGGGAGCACCGCCATGATGCGGTCGCGATACGCCGCCGCCGCCGCAATGCTGGTCACCGGTGGGGTGAGGTTGGGCATGACGATCGCGCGAGCGAACTGCCGCGCGGTATAGGACGCGACCGCCGCCAGCATATCGCCATCGCGCAGGTGGACGTGCCAGTCGTCGGGGCGGCGGATGGTGAGGCGGTCGGTCATGCGGTCGCGAATAGTGCGTGTCGCGCCAAATCGCCACACCCCGGCCTTGAGCCGGGGTCCCGCTTATCGCGGGCAAGAGAAGAAGCGGGATGCCGGATCAAGCCCGGCATGACGATAAAGGGAGCATTGCGGCACCGTACCTTGGCCCCTAGCTTCTACCAATGACCACAGGAACCATGCTGGCCGACCGCGCGCTGATCCGGGTCGCGGGGGATGACGTGCGCGGGTTCCTCCAGGGGCTGGTGACGCAGGATGTGGCGAACCTCGACGCGTCGGCGCCGCGCTGGGCGGGGCTGCTCACTCCGCAGGGCAAGGCGCTGTTCGATTTCCTGCTCTGGGCCGACGATTCTTCCGGTGATGGGGCGGTGCTGATCGACTGCGAAGCGGCGGAGGCCGAGGCGCTGGTGCGGCGGCTGTCGATGTACCGCCTGCGCCGCGCGATCACGATCGAGCCGGTCGCGGGCGCGGCGCATTGGGCGAAGGAACACGCGCTCGGCGTCCCCGACCCGCGGCTGGCGGCGCTCGGCAAAAGGTGGCTCGGAAGCGCGGGGGAAGCGGCAACCGGATGGCGCGCGCATCGCCTGTCGCTCGGCGTGACCGAGGGCGTCGCCGAGCTCGGCCAGGACAAGACGCTGTGGCTCGAGGCGAACGCGGCCGAGCTCAACGGCGTCAGCTTCGCCAAGGGCTGTTACGTCGGCCAGGAAAAC
>JAFEEZ010000090.1 GCA_018240825.1 Pseudomonadota bacterium
CGAAGCTGCGGGAAGTTGCCGGCGTTGAGATCGCGCGGGCGCCAGCCCGTCACCCAGGTGTCGAGCGTCACCACCAACGCGCGATACCCCGCCGTCTCCGCGCGGCGGATCAGGCTTTGGGCCAACCCCCTGTCGCGCGGCGTGTATAGCTGAAAGAAGCCCGGCACGTCGCCAAGATGTCCCGCGACGTCCTCCAGCGTGTCGTTGCCAAGCGTGGACACCGTCATCGGCACGCCGGTCATCGCCGACGCTTGCGCCGCTGCGACATCGCCACGCTGGTCGGCGGTGCAGATGCCGGTGACACCGATCGGGCTCATGAAGATCGGGCTGTGATAGGTGTGCCCGAAGATCGTCGTCGACAGGTCGCGGCTGGTCGTGCCGACCATCATCCGCGGCACCATGCCCCAATGGCGGAACGCGGCGGCGTTCTGGTCCTGCGTCCATTCGTCGCCGCACCCGCCCTGGACATAGTTGAGCACGTGCGGCGGCATCGCGGCGGTCGCGCGCTGGACGAGCGTGGCATAATCGACCGGCAGCTTGGGCAGCACGCCGCGCAAGCCCGCGCCGTAAATCTCGTTCTGATAATCGCCGAAATGCCCCATCGCCGCTCTCTCCTGCGCGTGTCGTCGCGAGATTATGACGAAAGGAAACGCGGCTGTCTCGCTGGCCGACGCATTCACCCGCTGTTCAGCCGTATCACGGTGATATAGTGTCATAAGGCGTTACAGCGCCAAGGGAGGGATCATGGTGCGGTTCGGCTGGATATCGCTGACGTTGGCGTGCGCGTCGGCCGCCCTCCCCGCGCAGGCGCAGGATCGCACCGAAGACAATGCCGTAACGCAGGCCGAGGACGCATTCGGTTTTTCGACGGGGCGCGAATCGATCGGCATTTACGGCCAGAATAACGCCCGCGGCTTTTCCCCGACCAACGCCGGCAACGTGCGGATCGAGGGGCTGTATTTCGACCCGGCCTACGCTCTCCCCAGCGTCGTCAACGATTCGACCAGCATCAAGGTCGGGCTGTCGGCGCAGGGTTATCCGTTCGCCGCGCCAAGCGGGATCGTCGACCAGGTGCTGCGCCGCCCCGAGGCCAAATCGGGCGCGTCGATCCTGCTGAACGGTGACAGTTATGGATCGTATGGCATTGAAATCGATGGATCGCTGCCGGTCAACAAACAGCTGTCGATCGGTTACGGCCTGACCGGCAACCGGGTCGCGTTCCCCGACGGGACCGACAATTTCAACCATGGTCAGGGACTGATCGTGCGCTTGCGGCCCGCACCGGGAGTCGAAATCCTGCCATTCTGGACGCTCAATAACGATTACAACGACGAAGCCGGCCCATTCTACGTGCCCGCAGGCAAATTCCTGCCGCCGCAACCGCCACGGCACACGTTCGAAGGGCCGCGATGGGCCGACTTCCGCTACACCGGCGCCAATAGCGGCGTGCTCGCTTCCTACGCCCCGGCCAACGACTGGCTGGTGCGCGTCGGGGCGTTCCGGTCGGTATTCGACACCAAGGCGGGGTGGACGAACCTGTTGCTCGGCGTGCAGCCCGACGGCAGCGCCTCCTCCCGGCTCATCATCGCCGACCCGCGTAACAAGAATATATCGCTGAGCGGCGAACTGCGCCTGACGCGCAGCATCGTCGACGGCCCGCGGCTCCACGTCATCCACCTCTCGGTGCGCGAACGCGACGCGCGGCGCGAATATGACGGGTCCGACGAAGTCGACCTTGGCCCGACGCGGGTCGATATTCCCGAGGATTCACCCAAGCCAGTGTTCAATTTCGGCCCGCTGTCGCGCAACCGCGTCGACCAGACGACGATCGGCCTCGCCTATGATGGACGATGGAAGGACGTCGGGGAGATCAGCTTCGGCCTGTCGCGCGCCAGTTACCGCAAGACCACCACGCTGCCGGGCCTCGCTCCGATCATCTCGCGCTCACGGCCCTGGCTCTACAACGGCACCGCGGCGATCTATGTGTCGAAGGCGCTGACGGTCTATGCCGGCTATGCGCGCGGGCTGGAGGAAAGCGGGGTCGCGCCACCCAACGCCGCCAATCGCAACCAGCCGCTCGACGCCGTGCTGACGGAACAAAAGGACGCCGGCTTGCGGTGGAACGTCACCGGCAACGTCAAACTGATTGCGGGCGTATTCGACCTCCGGAAACCCTATTTTGGGTTCAACGCAGCGTCGATTTATACGCAGATCGGGACGACGCGCAGCCGCGGCGCGGAATTCTCGGTGTCGGGGAATGTGACGAAACGGCTCAACGTCGTCGCCGGCGGGTTTTTCCTCGACGCGCGCGTGGTGCGCGATCAGGCGGCGCTTGGCAATATCGGGCCGCGGCCTGTCGCATTGCCCGGCCATTTCCTCAACATGAACGTCAACTGGCGCACGCCGTTCCTCGACGGCCTGTCGCTCGACGCCGCGATGTCGCAGCGAGCCAAGGTGCCATCGACAACCGACAACCTTGTCGCGTTGCCGCCGCGCGCCGTCGTCAATCTCGGCGGGCGGTATCGCTTCAAACTGATGGACAAGAACGCAACGCTTCGGCTCCAAGTGGTCAACGCCTTCGACAACCGCGGCTTCAATATCGCCGGACCGGGCGTCTACGGCGCGAACAACGGGCGGTTCATCACGGGCTATCTCGCGATCGACGTGTAAGGATTCCGAACGGTTGCCATGCGTCAACGAACGCGCTAACACTGAACCACATGGTTCAGTCTTTGTCCCTTGACGCTTCATTCGCGGCCCTCTCGGACGCCACGCGGCGTGGCGTGATCGAGCAGTTGGCGCGCGCGGAGGCGTCGATCACCGAGCTTGCCGAAGCATTCCACATGACGCTGACCGGCATGAAGAAGCATATCGCCGTGCTTGAGAGAGCCGGGCTGGTCATGACCGAAAAGATCGGGCGCGTTCGCACCTGCCGGCTCGGCGGACGGCGGCTGGCCGACGAAGCGGACTGGATTGCGGTCTATCACCAGCGTTGGGCGGCGCGTTTCGACGCCCTGGACGAGATTGTCGAGGAACTGAAAACCACGGAGGGAATCGATGAACGACAATAACTACAACCGGACCAGGATCGAACGGCGATCCGACCGCGAAATCGTCGTGACGCGGGTATTTGATGCGCCGCCGCGTCTTGTGTTTGAGGCCTGGACCAAACCCGAGCTGTTCATGCGCTGGTGGTCGCCCAAATCGCTGGGCATGCGGATCATCGCCTGCGACATGGATGTCCGGACCGGCGGCGGCTATCGAATCGCGTTCGGCCAGGACCCTGCGGCGATGGAGTTTTTCGGCAAGTATATCGAAGTGGTCCCGAACGAACGGCTGGTCTGGACCAATGACGAAGGCGAAAACGGCGCCGTCACCACGGTGACGTTCGAGGAACAGGGCGGAAGGACGCTGCTGACGATGAGCGAATACTATCCTTCGAAAGAAGCGTTCGAGGCAGGGGGCGGGGCGGAAGGCGCGACTCCCGAACAGTTCGCGCAACTCGACGACTTGCTGGAGGAACTTGGCGCGCCGGCGTAGCGAACCGGCGCGGCGGCATATGCGCGGCGCGTCACTCCCACTCGATGGTGCCGGGCGGCTTCGACGTGTAGTCGTAAGTCACCCGGTTGACGCCCTTGACCTCGTTGATGATCCGCGTCGCGCAGCGCGACAGGAACTCGCCGCTGAAATGGTAAGCGTCGGCGGTCATGCCGTCGACCGAGGTGACCGCGCGCAACGCGAGGACATTGTCGTACGTGCGGCCGTCGCCCATCACCCCGACACTGCGCACCGGGAGGAGCACGGCGAAAGCCTGCCAGATCGCGTCGTAGAGCCCGGCATTCCTGATTTCTTCCAGGTAGATGGCGTCGGCTTTTCGCAGGATATCGCAGCGCTCCTTGGTTACTTCACCGGGGATGCGGATCGCAAGTCCCGGCCCCGGGAACGGATGCCGGCCGACGAAGATGTCGGGCAGGCCGAGTTCGCGGCCGAGCGCCCTCACCTCGTCCTTGAACAATTCGCGCAACGGTTCGACGAGCTTCATGTTCATGCGTTCGGGCAAGCCGCCGACATTGTGATGACTCTTGATCGTCACCGAGGGGCCGCCGGTGAACGACACGCTTTCGATCACGTCGGGATAGAGCGTGCCTTGCGCAAGGAATTCCGCACCACCAATCTTCTTCGCCTCGTCCTCGAACACGTCGATGAATGTCTTGCCGATGAACTTGCGCTTGGCTTCCGGGTCGGTGACCCCGGCGAGGCCGTTGAGGAACAACGTCTCGCAATTCACGTGAACAAGCGGGATGTTGTAATGCCCGCGGAACAGCGAGACGACCTGATCCGCCTCGCCACCGCGCATCAATCCGTGGTCGACGAACACGCAGGTCAGCTGGTGGCCGATCGCTTCGTGGATCAGCACCGCAGCGACCGCGCTGTCGACGCCGCCCGACAGCCCGCAAATGACGCGCCTGTCGCCGACCTGCTCGCGAATTTCGGCGATCTTGGCGGCGCGGAACTCCGCCATCGACCAATCGCCTTTCATCCCGCAAACATGCCGCGCGAAATTCGCAATCAGGCGCGCCCCGTCCGGCGTGTGCACGACCTCCGGATGAAACTGCATCGCGTAATAGCGACGCGCATCGTCGGCGACCACTGCGAAGGGCGCGCCGACGCTCGCCGCGACGGGACGGAAGCCGGGCGCCAGATTCGTGACCTTGTCGCCGTGGCTCATCCACACCTGGTGCGATTCGCCTTCGGTCCATAGACCGTTGAACAGCTCGCAGCGATCGCCGATCTCGATAAACGCCCGGCCGAATTCGCCGCTATCGCCCAGTTCCACGGCGCCGCCGAGCTGATGCATCATCACTTGCTGGCCGTAGCAGATGCCGAGCAGCGGCAACCCGCTGTCGAGGATGACCTGCGCGATGCGCGGGCTCTCCTCATCGAGCACGCTGGCCGGGCTCCCCGACAGGATCACGCCCCTGGGCTTGATCCGCGTGAATGCCTCGGCGGCGGTGTTGAAGGGTGCGATCTCAGAATAGACCCCGGCCTCACGCACGCGCCGCGCGATAAGCTGGGTCACCTGGCTGCCAAAATCGACGATGAGGATCGAGTCGCTGGGCTGGATCATGGCGTCCCATAGACACGGTGACGGCGAGTTGCCAGCCGCCCTATCGCGCGCTCGGAGCATAGGATAGAATGACGCGAGCGGCATAGGGGAGGAACGATGCTCAAGGCACTCGCGATCGTCGCGGCATCATGGCCGCTCATCGCTGCACCTTTGGCGGCCCAGACCGTTCCCAGCGCGGTGATAGCCGACCCGGCGCCCGACGCGCAGTTTCCCGCCAGACTGGTCCAGCTGCGCTACACGAGCGCGGGCGTCGCGCTGCCCGCCCGCCTGTTCCAGGCGTCGGGCGGCAAGCCGCACCCGACGGTGCTGCTGCTCCACGGCTTTCCGGGCACGGAGATGAATTTCGACCTGGCCCGCGCGATCCAGCGCGCCGGGTGGAACGTGCTGGCGATCGAATATCGCGGCGTATGGGGCGGCGGCGGCAAGTTCAGTTTC
>JAFEEZ010000091.1 GCA_018240825.1 Pseudomonadota bacterium
ATCAGCGTATTGAGCCCCGCCACCGCCTCGAAGATGATATCGCCGCCCTTGCCGCCATTGCCCCCGTCGGGGCCGCCATATTCGATGAACTTCTCGCGTCGGAACGACACCGCGCCGGGGCCGCCGGCGCCAGAGCGGACGAAGATTTTGGCCTGATCGAGAAAATGCATGGCGCGCCGTAGCGATTTAGCGCAGCTAAATCGAGCCTCGACGGCGCGCCCGGCCGGCGGAGCGCCGCTCCGGCCGACGATGCGGCTTTGCCGCGGCGCTAATCCTTTTTGGGTGCCCCAGCGACCAATGCCGCATAGGCCAGCTCCCGCGCGCGCTCGCGCGGCAAGCCTAGCGCGCGGGTCAGCGGCGCGCCGAACAGCGCATCGCCTAGCGCCATAATGACGAGCTGAAGCGTCTCGTCCTCGATCGGAAGTTCGTCGTGATGGTCGTCGCGCAGTTCGTCGACCAGGTCGTGGATCGCCTTCAGGATCGGGTCGAGCGCGTCTTCGTTGCCCGACAGGATCATCCAGCTGGCCAGCGCCCCGGCCCCGCCGGTGTCGAAGGCGTCGAACGCCAGATCGACGACCTCGCGCGGATTGTGTTCGCCCGCGCGCTGGCGGAACACCGTGTCGCGGATCGTCGTCGTGATGAACTGCGCCATCCGCCCGATCAGCGCGTGCTGCAACCCAGCCGCCGACCCGAAATGGTGGAGCAGGTTGGCGTGCGTGCGTCCGATCCGCGCCGCGACCGCTTTGAGCGTCACTGCCTGCGGGCCGAGTTCGACCAGCAGATCGCGTGCCGCATCGAGCGCGGCTTCGCGCGATTCCTCGGGCGAAAGGCGGCGGCGGACGGGCAGGGGAGTGACGGACATGAACCGTCTGTCGGGGTTTCCCCGATCAAAATCAATCCGCCGCCGCCCGCGCGATCGCTTGGGCAGCGATGGACTTCGTCATGCCGCGATCGGCATTCGCGGCTCGCCGGCGTCGAAGTCGAGTTCCAGCGTGGCGCACGCCACCTCACGCCCGCGCGCCAGGCAGGGCATGCGGCCGACACCGGTCGGGCGGAACGCGAGCTTCCTCAATACCTTGCCCGACGCCGGATTGTCGAGGAAATGCCGCCCTATCAACCGGCGCAGCCCCAACGCGTGCTGCGCCATGCCGAGCACGGCGCGGCCTGCCTCGGTTGCGTAGCCGCGGCCCCACGCGCTCGGCGTCAGCCAATAGCCGATTTCGACCCCGCCGTCGGGTTCGGTCTCGTGCAGTCCGATCCCGCCGACCAACCGCGGTGTTGGCTGCTCATGCGCGAAGATCAGTAAAGCCACGTCGGTCGCGCCCTTGGGCGTCGACAGCCATTCCGCGGCGTGCGCCTCGGTATAGGGCCAGGGCAGGCGCGACAGCTTGAACGCGATTTCCTCATGCGCGATCGCCTGGGCGAGCATGGGGGCGTCCTCCGGCCAGCCGGGCCGCAGCGTCAGTCTCTTGGTCCGCGCGAACATCTTACTCTCCATGTCTTTGCCGTGGCACGCCGATGTGACGGGCCCGCGACGGTCAGGTGGAGGGAGCAAGAAAAAAAGGGAGCCGGGGCGACCCGTCTCCCTTTTCGGGTTTCGCTTCGTGAAACCCCGGATCGCCCTGGTGGGCGACCCGGATGGTCACCCGATGTTATTCGGCCGCAATCGCCGGCATGTCGACCGAACAGAACTTTCGGCCAAGCTTGCCGTCGTGGAAGGTCACGTGGCCGTCGACGAGTGCGAACAGGGTATGGTCCTTGCCCATGCCCACGTTGCGGCCCGCATAGAATTTGGTCCCGCGCTGACGCACGAGAATGTTGCCGGCGACGACTTCCTGTCCGCCGAACTTCTTCACGCCGAGGCGACGGCCGGCCGAATCGCGACCATTGCGCGACGAACCGCCTGCTTTCTTATGTGCCATCTCGAATTACTCCGCGGTCTTCTTCGCCGCCGCCTTCCTGGGCGCAGCCTTGGTTTCGGTCGTCGGCGCAGCGTCCGCCTTGGGCTCGGCGGCCTTCTTCGCCTTCCTCTCTTCGCCGATCGCCACGATCTTCAGGATCGTGTGATTCTGACGGTGGCCGTTGCGGCGACGGTAGTTGTGGCGGCGGCGCTTCTTGAAGACGATGACCTTCTCGCCCTTCGCCTGCGCGACGATCTCGGCGGCGACGGTCAGGCCGGAAACGCTCTTCAACTCCGAACCTTCGCCGGCAAGCAGCACGTCACCGAGCGTGATCGACGCTCCCGCTTCGCCGTCGATCTTCTCGACGACGATCTTGTCTCCGGCGGCGACGCGATACTGCTTGCCGCCCGTGCGCACGACTGCGAACATGGCCCTCATCACTTCTCGAATAAACGGACCCGGCAAGCAACGCCTGCCCGGGAAGAGGGGCCAGCTAGGCGAAGCCCGCTCGCGTGTCAACCGGGGAGACACCGCCGAAACGTCTGAAGCGCGTGTTGCCGGTCTGCCACACTAAAACTGCGTATTGTGCAATCGCAGCATAACTTTGTTGTTACATTTGCGTGACGGAATACAGTCGAGACGAGTAGCCGAGGGCGGAGAGGGCCCGACGCTGCCGAAGTAACACGTCAAAATGGGGAATCGGCCATGCGTCGCGCAATCATCACATCGTTATTCACCGTGTCGGCGATCGCGCTCGCCACGCCGGCGTTCGCGCAGGACGCACCGGCCGATCCGCAGGCGAGCGAGGCCCCGGCCCGCGACATCGTCATCACCGGATCGCGTATCCCGGGCCGCACCGTCGCCGATTCGCCGGTGCCGATCGACGTCATCGGCGGCGATCAGCTCGCGACCACCGGTCAAACCGAGACGAACAAGGTGCTCAACCAGCTGGTGCCCTCGTTCAACTTTCCGCAGCCGTCGCTGACCGACGGCACCGATTCGCTTCGCCCCGCAACGCTGCGCGGCCTGGCCCCCGACCAGACTTTGGTGCTGATCAACGGCAAGCGTCGTCACCAGGCCGCGCTGCTCAATCTCAACGGTTCGGTCGGCCGCGGTTCGAGTGCGGTCGATCTCAACGAAATCCCGCCGGTCGCGATCGACCGGATCGAGGTGCTGCGCGACGGCGCGTCATCGCAATACGGCTCTGACGCGATCGCCGGCGTCATCAATATCCAGCTGTCCAAAAAGCCCGGAGTCAGCGGCTCGGTGACCTTCGGCAAATACGACACGACGATGAACGGGGTGTTCGACGTCGCGAGCGTAGCCACCACCGGCGGCTTGCCCACGGTGATGACGCCCGGCGCCAACGCCCAGGCCGATATTCTCCAGCTTAACAATGGCAATGAGCGCGAGCGGCATGATGGCGACACGCTGACGCTCGCTGCGCGGGTCGGCCTGCCGGTCGGGCCGGGCGGATATCTTGTCTTCTCCGCGCAGTTCCGCGATCGCGACCCGACCAACCGCTCGGGCTCCGACCCTCGCCGTCAATATTTCACTGTCGGCGATCCGCGCGAGCTGACGATTAATCGTTTCACCCATGGTTACGGCGACGGCAAGGCTACCGATTACAACCTGTTCTTGAACGCCGGTATGGACGTCGGCCCGAATTTCGAACTCTATACGTTCGGCAGCTACGGGATCCGCGACGGGATCGGCGCCGGCTTCTATCGCCGTTCGAACGACGCGCGCAATCGCGACTGGGCGGCGTCGACGACGACCTTCGTGCCGTATTATGCCGATGGTTTCCTTCCCAAAATCCAGAGTCAGATCGAGGACGTGTCGGGCGCCGTCGGGATCAAGGGCGATCTGAGCGGGTGGAGCACCGACCTGTCGGTGGTCTATGGCTCGAACCAGCTCGACTATCAGACGATCGATAGCTTCAACGCCTCGCTGGGCGGCGCGGCGTCGCCGCAGCGGTTCGACGCCGGCGGGATATCGTTCGGCCAAACCACCGCGAACCTCGACGTCAGCAGGAAAATCGACTTCGGCGGATTGTCGAGCTTCGGCATTGCTTTCGGGGCCGAATATCGCAACGAGAACTTCAAGATCCGCCCCGGAAGCGTCACTTCCTACGTCAACGGACCGTTCTCGGCGGCGCCGTACAATGCGGCGGGCGGCGCGCAGGTGTTCCCGGGGTTCCGCCCGAACAACGCCGTCGATGTCAGCCGTGACAGCTTTGCCGGCTATGGCGAGGTCGACGCCGACGTGACCAAGGCGTTCACCGTCCAGCTCGCCGGCCGGTACGAGCATTACAGCGACTTCGGCGACACGGTGAACGGCAAGCTCGCTGCGCGATTCGAACCGATCAAGGGCATCGCGATCCGCGGTTCGGTCGCGACCGGATTCCGCGCGCCGAGCCTCGCGCAGCAATATTTCGCGACCACGTCGACCAACAATACCGTCGTGAACGGCGTCGCGCAGCTGATCGAGGTCGGCACCTTCCCCGCCACCAGCCCGGTGGCGACCGCGCTCGGCGGAAAGCAATTGAAGCCGGAAAAGGCTCTCAACCTCGCCGGCGGCATCGCGCTCAGCCCGGTGAGCGGACTCAGCATCACGGCGGATTACTACAACATTCGCATCAAGGACCGCGTGGTGCTGACCGAGAACCTGACGGGAGCGGCGGTCGTCAACCTGTTGACGGCGGCCGGCATCACCAACGTCACCTCGGCGCGCTTCTTCGTCAACGGCGCCGACACGCGCACCCAGGGTCTCGATATCGTCGCCAGCTATCGCGCGCCGGATTTTGGCGCGGGCAAGTTCGTGCTGACCGCCGGATACAATTACAACGAAACCAAGATCATCAAGCGCGCCAACCTGCCATCGCTGCCGGGCGTCATTCTCTACGGCCGGCAGGAATCGTATCGCCTGACCGACGGTCAGCCGCGTACCAAGCTCAACCTGTCGGTAGACTGGGATCTGGGCGCGGTCGGGGCGACGGTGCGCACCAATCGTTACGGCACGGTGTGGACGGCGGCCAACGGCGCGCTCACTGCGCCGCTCGGGACGGTTGCAGGCGACTTCAAGATGACGCCGAAATGGGTCACCGATGTCGAGCTCCGCGTCCACCCGATCGATCCGATCACGCTCGCGATCGGGGCGGACAACGTGTTCGACACCTATCCTGATCGCTTGCCGGTCGGCGGGACGACCGGCGCCCCCGGGTTCACGCCGAACAGCTATTTCATCCCCTATTCGCAGCTTTCGCCGTTCGGTTTCAACGGGCGGTTCCTGTACGGGCGCGTCGCGTTCAACTTCTAGGAGTGGGCGGATCCCCGGATCGTGTGAGAAATCCGGGGATCCGCCATATCGGCGGCGGCGGTGGCGAGCCGCCCTCTTTGGCGGCGCGGCGCTACAACGGAAAAAGGGAAGGGGACCATTCGGTCCCCTTTCTCGTGTCTAGTGCTTGTGTTCCCGGCGCAAGCTGTACCGCCCGTCGATCAAGCCGCTGAACAGGCCGTCGATCGCCGGATGATCGACCGGTTCGTCGCTGTCGTCGTGGAGCAGATTCTGCTGACTGACATAAGCGACATAGCTCGACTCCGCATTCTCGGCGAGGAGGTGATAGAAGGGCTGGTCCTTGGCCGGGCGCACCGCCTCGGGGATCGATTGGTACCATTCCTCGCTGTTGGCGAAGACCGGGTCGACATCGAAGATCACGCCGCGGAAATCGAACAGGCGATGGCGGACGACATCGCCGATCGAAAAGTGCGCGGTGGCGATCGGCGGCATCGGCACGCCGGCGGCGGAAATGACATCATGCGGCTCGGAAACGCTCATGGCGGCAATGTAGGGTTTTTGCGGCGCCGCACAAGCACACCGCTTGTGCCCGCCGATCAGTTACGTTAGAGGCGCCGCCTTCGACCCGCCCGAAGGGTGGACCTGCCGATGCGGAGAGGTGCCAGAGTGGTCGATTGGGACGGTCTCGAAAACCGTTGTGCCGCAAGGTACCGTGGGTTCGAATCCCACCCTCTCCGCCATCCTGTCGTCCTTACGGTTCCGGCCGGGGGTTGAATTTCGCGGGCTTCAACCGGGCGCTGGCGCGATCATTCGTCGGCGACGTCGTGGCAATGAGGGCCTCCGGGCTTGCGTCCCGTTCGACCCATGCCTCCAGCGCGCGGCGGATATCGTGCGTGGCGTCATCGGCGAGGGCGGGCGCGGCCAACGACTGGCCGAAAGCGCCCGGTGTCGCGCCGCCCTGGCAATGCGCCATGCCCGGTACGAGAAAGAGCCGGTAGAATGCGGCGGTCGCGCCGAGCCGCCGCGCATCGGCGACCGCAAACGCTGGGGGCAGCACTGCATCGGCCTCGCCGAAATAGGACAGCACCTTGCCGCCTCGCGCGGCGAATGCCCGCATGCTTCCGATCCTGAACAGCGCCACGCGGTCGGCGCGCGCGATCGGGGCGGCATCGATCGTCCAGCGCGGATCGGCGGCGAGCAGATAGCGATAGCCTTGCGTCGCAAAGGTCAGTTGCGACGGTGCGGCGGGATCGGGGTTGACGATCCAGCGCGCCCACTCCGCGGGGTCGGCGTCACGCAGCGGATAGCCCGCCGCCTCGATCGTGTGCAGGGACATTTCCTGCGGTTGGGTGAGGCAAGCGGGTGTGCGTCCAGCGCGGCAAGCCCGGCGCAGCACGCGTATCGTGCATTCGCCCGCGGCGCGGCATGCGTTGCGCACCTCCGCCGCGAGCCCGGCGACGCGGTCGGGGTCGATCCACCCGCCCCTCCTGAGACGCAAGGTGCTCTGGATCCTGGCGAAGCCTGCCATCCGCTCTGGCCAGTATGCGGCGGGGGCGCCGGCGATCACGCCGTCCCAATCTGCGGGCCAGCGCGACGCGGCGACCAGCGCCTGGCGCCCGCCGAACGAGCAGCCCATGAAATAGCGCCGCCTTGCCGGTTTCCCGTAATAAGCGCGTGTGAGGGAGGCCGCGACGTCAGCGGTCACCTTGATCGAGCGATAGGCGTAATCCTCGATCAGGTCGGGCCGCCCCGCTGCCCAGCGCGCGTCGAACCCGTCGCCCTTGTGCCCGGTGTCGGTTGCGGCGGCGACATCGCCGCGCGCGGCGGCGGCGGCGAGCGTAGCGCGGTCGAAGCGGCCGGCGAACCCGCCATTGCCCATCTGGTAATAGCGCCCGCTCCATCGCGCCGGGGCGGGTAGCCAGACTTCGATTCCGATCGCGGCGTTGGGCCGGGGCCGCGCTACCGCCTCGATCCGGCACGCGTCGCCGGTCGAGACGGCGGCGGTAATTTCCAGGCCGGGGATCGAGACGCCGCGCAAACGCGCGCACCGGTCGACTGGCGCCGCCCCGAGCAGCCTCAGCGCAAATGATACTCCGGCGACCTTACGCAGCCTTGTCCTCCCAGGCGAAGCGGAACGCCTCGGTGCTGGGGTCGACGCCCGCGAGCATCATGCCTTGCCCGCGCGAACCGTGGCCTTCGTTGAGCGGCATGTCCGCGGGATCGCGCAATTGCACCAGCAACGTCGTGCGCGGCTCCTCCGACACATTGAGCCCGGAGCCGTGCGCGAGGAGATAGGAGAAGAAGATTGCGTCGCCCGCCTTGGCCCGGATCGGCGTCGCGCCGTCGAGCGGAAAGCGGTCTTCGGGCAAGTGGTGATCGTTCCCGACGGAGGGAAGGGGACCGAGCTTGTGGCTGCCCGGATAGACACGGAGGCATCCCTTCTCGTCGGGGGCGTCGTCGAAGTGGAGGATCACGGCGATCATCGAATGGTCGCGATGCGGGAAATAAGGGTAATCCTGATGCATCGGAAAGGGCGAACCTTTTTCCGGGGGCTTGATGAACATCTTGGTGTGATGGAGTTGTACGTTGGGACCGATGATCGATTGCGCGATTCCGGTCAGCCGCTGGTCGACCAACAGCCGCGTGAACGCCGCCGACCGGAACTGGACGTCGTGGCAGTGCGTGATGCTCGTGCCCGCGCCCTTCATGCTGTCCCAGGTAGCGTCGTTCGACCCCTGACGATCGGCGATCGCATGCACTTCCGCGCGGAACGCCGCTGCCTCGCCGGGGGAAAGCAGGCCGGGGATGTGGACGTATCCCTGCTCATGGTATCCGGCGAGTTGCTCCGGGGTCAGACTGGTCGGCATCGCTTATCCTTCGCTTCTGGCGCTCATATTTACGAGGCGACCGCGAAAAGCGCCATGGCGCGGCGGCGCGTCGCTGGTATAAATCCGCACATGAACGCAATGGATTGGCCGATCATCGCCATCCCTCGCATCGCGGTCGCGGGCCGGTTTCGGCTCGCAGATCGAGGGCACGAGACGCGCTATCGCGGGGGTACGCACGCGATCCATCTGCACGACTATGCGGGGCGGATGCGCCTGGCGGGAACCGAGCGCGCCATTGCGGCGGGCGATCTGACGATAAGCCCGGCGGGGCTCACGTCGTCGTATGATCTGGATTCGGCCGGCCAGCATTGGTGCGTTCACTTCACCGCCGAGGGCGCGGGTGCGCAGGTCGCGCTGCCGCTGCACCTCGCCGGACCGGCGTCGGTGCGCGAACGGGTGGCGCATGTCGCCGCACTCCACAGCCGCGGCGACGCCGTCGCGGCTGCGCAGGCGGGACTAGCGCTCCAGGCGCTGCTGCTCGACCTCGCCGCACCGGTCCCCCTGGCGCCAAACGCGGCGGAGCGCGCGGCGGCTATGATCGACGCGCGCTTCGCCGAACCGCTCGACGTCACGGCCATTGCGGCTGCGGTCGGCCGCTCGCCCGCCGGCCTCGCCCGCGCGTTTCGGGCCCGCTACG
>JAFEEZ010000092.1 GCA_018240825.1 Pseudomonadota bacterium
CCTACCTGCCGCCACCGCCAGTGTCACCCCCGCAACCAAAAACAAAGGGTCGTTCCGTCATTGCCGGAACGACCCCAAGCGACGGGCGAGCCCCCCAGGTCCGTCGGATAAGCCTTACGCTGCGGCGAGGGCGCCCGCGCGGCGGCGGTAGCGCAGCGCGCCGCCCACTGCACCGAAGCCGAGAACCAGCATGCCCCAGGTCGCCGGCTCAGGCACCGACGGCGTCAGGAAAACCTGCGTCTGCTGGGTCGGCGAATAGAGCACCTTGAGGTCATAGCCGTTATTGACCGTCCAGGTGTTGCTGTTGACGTTGCCGAGATAGGTGTTGGCGAGCGATTCGGCGGTGGTCAGCGGCGCGCCGCTACCCGTCATGTAGAACGTGCTGGACGCGTTCGTCACCGACCAGGCCGGCTGGGTTTCGAACATGATTTCCCACACCGCCATTTGCGTCGCGGCGGAAATGTTGATCGCGTTCTGCCCGGTCGCGGCGTTGAGCAGCGGCGTCGCGTTGGTCAGCAGCGCGTTGAGCGCATTCGCCTTGGCCGTGGTCATCCCGGCATAGGACGCGATCGGGATGATCGTGTAATTCGTGTAGTTCACGTTGCCGAGCGACACCGAATGCGCGAGGTCGATGCAGTAGGTCAGGATGTCGAACGGCGCGTTGTTGCTGACGTAATTGCCCTTGAACTCGAACTGGCCGACGCCGACGGCGCCGTTCATCACCGGCGAATGGATCGTGCCTGTCACCGAACCCGGCGTGAACGCGACGTTGGTCACCTTCACGGCCTGCGCCGATGCGCTCGAAGCGGCAAACATCATGCCCGCCGCCGCGGCGAGCGCCATAACCTTGTTCATCTCAATCCCCTCTTTACGGCCGCAGCGACCGAATGCTGAACAATCTATTAATCGATTCGATTTGCGGAACTAGCTCAATTACTTTGGTTAACTGTCTCAACACTGGACTCGCGGGACGCGGATTGAGCGGCCGCCGGGCCTGCCCCATATAGACGCCCGCAATGTCGACCCCGCCGATCACCGAACTCAACGACCGCGCCCGCGACGTCTTTCGCGCGGTGGTGGAGGGCTATCTGGAAACCGGGCAGCCGGTCGGGTCGCGCACGCTGGCGAGCGCCGGGGCGTTCCAGCTGTCGCCCGCGTCGATTCGCAACGTGATGCACGATCTCGAATCGCTGGGGCTCCTCGCCGCGCCGCACACCTCGGCCGGACGGCTGCCGACCGACATGGGGTTGCGGCTGTTCGTCGACGGAATGATGCGCGTCGCCGAACCTTCGGCGGAAGAGCGCGCCGCGATCGAGGGGCGTGCGGTGCGCGCCGGCCCGGTCGAGGAGGCGCTGGCGGCGACGACCGCCGCGCTGTCCGGCTTGTCGGCGTGCGCCGGGCTGGTGCTGGTGCCCAAGGCCGAACTGGTGTTGCGCTCGATCAGCTTCGTGCCGCTGTCCCCGGACCGTGCTCTGGCGGTTATCGTCGGCGACGACGGCCAGGTCGAGAATCGCGTGATCGACCTCGCGCCCGGCGCGGCGCCGTCGGTGTTGATCGAGGCGGGGAACTACATGACCGCCACATTGGCGGGATTGACCCTGGCCGAAGCGCGCGCCCGGCTTGAACGCCAGCTTGTCGCGGATCGTGCGGCGCTCGACAAGGCCGCCGCGGCGCTGGTCGAACAGGGTATCGCGGTTTGGAGCGAGGATGGCGGTCGCCGCCCGGTGCTGATCGTACGCGGGCAAGGGCGGCTGATCGACGCCGCCGCCGTCGAAGATCTCGAGCGCGTCCGCGACCTGCTCGACGATCTCGAAGGCAAGCAGGAGATCGCGGCGCTGCTCGACAGCGCGCGGAGCGGCGATTCGACGCGCATTTTCATCGGCGCGGAAAACAAATTGTTCGCGCTGTCGGGCTCCTCCGTCATCGCCCGGCCGTTTCGCGGAATCGACGGCCGCGTGGTCGGCGTTGTCGGCGTGATCGGGCCGACACGGTTGAACTATGCGCGCGTCGTGCCCATGGTGGATTTCACAGCCGCAACCCTCTCCCGCCTGGTCGGTTGAGAGGGATATCAACCAGACGAAGAGAATGATGACCGAAGAGAACACCACCGAGACCGAAGACCTTCGCGCCGATACCGCGGAGGGCGCTCCCGAACTGGCTGAGCACGATCGCATCGCCGCGCTGGAGGCCGAATTGGCCGAAGCCAAATCGCAGGTCATGTACGCGCACGCCGAAGCTCAGAATGTCCGCCGCCGCGCGGAGAAGGAAGCGGCCGATTCGCGCGCTTATGCCGTGACGACGTTCGCGCGCGACGTGCTGTCGGTCGCCGACAATATCGAGCGCGGCCTCGCCGCGATCCCCGAGGAACTGCGCAGCGACGAGCGCCTCAAGGGCCTCGTGACCGGACTGGAAGCGACCAAACGCGAACTCGACGCGGTGTTCCAGCGCAACGGCATCACCCGCATCGCCGCGATGGGCCTGCCGCTCGACCCCAACCAGCACCAGGCGATGCTCGAAGTGCCGAGCGCCGATGCCGAACCGGGCACGATCGTGCAGGAAATGCAGGCGGGATATATGCTCCGCGACCGGTTGCTGCGTCCGGCGCTGGTGGGTGTGGCGAAGAAGGCGGAGTAGTGGATTGTCGGCCGCCGATCAGGTACTAGGGCTGAGACTCATTCAGAGCCAGAAGGCGATGGCGGTTGCGAGCGCGATGCCTGACAGGAAGTTGGCGGCGAGCTTGTCGTAGCGGGTGGGCGACGCGTCGGAAGTCCTTGAGACGGCAGAAGGCGTTCTCGATGAGGTGGCGGCCGCGGTAGCGCTCGTGATCGTAACGGATTGCGCGCTTGCGGTTGCGGCGGCCGGGGATGAC
>JAFEEZ010000093.1 GCA_018240825.1 Pseudomonadota bacterium
ATGTTCGAGCGCGCCGCCGCCAATGCTGCCGTGTTGATCGCGATCGGTCACGACCATCCGCGCGCCCGGCCCGCGCGGTGCAGAACCTTCGGTCGCCAGCACTGTCACCATCGCGGTCGCGCCCCGCGCCAGCGCCGCGCGGGCGTCGGCCACCCAGTCACCCGGCACGATCGCGCAACTCGGCGATCGCCGCGAGAATGCGCTCGGGCGTGGCGGGCGCATCGAGTTTCGGCAATCCCTTGCCCGGCGCGGTCGCCGCGACCGCCTGGGTGAGCGCGGAGAAGACCGAGATCGCCAGCATCAGCGGCGGCTCCCCGACCGCTTTCGACCGATGGATCGTCGGCTCGGCGTTGCGCCCCTGTCGCCACAGGTCGATCGTCATCCGCGCCGGCCGGTCGCTCGCGGTGGGGATCTTGTAGGTAGACGGCGCATGCGTAAGCAGCCGTCCGCGATCATCGAACACCAGCTCCTCGGTGGTCAGCCAGCCCATCCCCTGAATGAACCCGCCTTCGACTTGCCCCAGGTCGATCGCCGGATTGAGCGAGCGCCCCGCGTCGTGGAGGATATCGACTGCTATGACGCGATGCTCGCCGGTCAGCGTGTCGACCACCACCTCGCTCAACGCTGCGCCATAGGCGAAATAGAGGAACGGCCGCCCCGTATGCGTTGCGCGGTCGTAATGCAGCTTCGGCGTCGCGTAGAAACCGGTCGACGACAGCGAGATGCGCGCGAGGTGCGCGCGGCGGCAAAGCTCGGCGAAGCTCCAGCCGCCGGAATCGGGCTCGGTCGCCGCAAACTCGTCGAGGCGCTGTTTGATCGTCCGGGCTGCATCGAACGCTGCCATGCCGTTGAGGTCGGCGCCCGAGGACGCTGCGGTGGCCGACGTGTTGGGCACCTTGTCGGTGCGCGTCGCCGACACCTTCACTTGGTCGACCGGCACGCCGAATACGTCGGCGACGACCTGCGTGACCTTGACCATCAGGCCTTGCCCCATCTCGGTCCCGCCATGGTTCAGATGGATCGAACCGTCGGCATACACATGCACCAGCGCCCCGGCTTGGTTGAGGTGCGTGGTGGTGAAGGAGATGCCGAACTTGACCGGCGTCAGCGCCAGACCTTTTTTCAGGACTTTATGCGCTGCGTTGAAATCGGCGATCGCGCCGCACCGTGCGGCGTAGCCCGTGCGCTCGGCCAGTTCGTCGATCAGATCGGGCGCGACATTGTCCTCGACCGTCATATGGTACGGCGTCACGTCGCGGCCCAGACCGTAGAGGTTGGCCCGACGCACGGCGAGCGGGTCGAGGCCGCGATGCGCGGCGATCGCGTCCATCACGCGCTCAATCCCCATCATGCCCTGCGGGCCGCCGAACCCGCGAAAGGCGGTGTTCGACACGGTATGGGTCTTGAGCCGGTGCGAAATGATCTCCACGGCGGGGAGGTAATAGGCGTTGTCGGCATGAAACATCGCGCGGTCGTTGATCGCCGAACTAAGGTCGGCGGTTGCGCCGCAGCGCGAGGCGAGGTCGAAGCGGATTCCCTCAATCCGGCCGTCGTCGTCGAACCCCACGTCGTAGCGGATCGCGAAATCGTGCCGTTTGCCGGTCATCGCGAAATCGTCGTCGCGGTCGGCGCGGACCTTGACCGGACGCCCCGTCTTCGCCGCGGCCAGCGCGCACGCGACGGCATAGGCGGCCGCCTGGCTTTCCTTGCCGCCGAACCCGCCCCCCATCCGACGAACCTCGACCGTGACGTCGGCGTGGCTGAGGCCAAGCGCCTTCGATATCAGATGCTGGAGTTCGCTTGGGTGCTGCGTCGAACTCAGCACATGGATCTGCCCCTGTTCGCCCGGCGTCGCGAGCGCCGCCTGCCCCTCGAGATAGAAGTGCTCCTGTCCGCCCATCGCGATTTCGCCCGTCAGGCGATGCGGCGCGGCGGCGAGCGCGACGTCGGCGTCGCCACGCCTCATGACCTGGCTGTCCTCGATCAGCGATCCGGCCGCCCGCGCCGCGTCGATTGTCGCCAGTGCGGGCAGCGGCTCCACCTCGACCGTCGCCAGCCGCGCCGCGATGCGCGCGGCACGGTTGCTGGTCGCCACAACCGCGAACAAGGGCTGTCCCGGGTACAGGATTTCGTGCTCGGCGAAGAGCTTGTCGTCATGGGCCACCGGGCTGACGTTGTTGAACCCGGGGATGTCGGCGGCGGTGAGCACGGCGACCACGCCCGGCGCCGCGCGGACCGCGTCGAGGTCGATCGCAACGATGCGCCCATGCCCCTCACGCGCCAGTCCAAATGCGAGATGCAGCGTCCCGGGCGCTTCGGGCATGTCGTCGACATAGCGCGCGGCACCAGTGACATGCGCGACCGCGCTGTCATGCGGCATTGCCGTATGGACCACGCCGGGCGATAGAGGCGAGGCGTCAGCCATCGAGCACGCTGACCGGTTCGTGCGGTTCGCGCCATAGCCGGCGGACCAGATTGGCGGCAGCGAGCATGCGATAGTCTGCTGTCCCGCGCAGGTCGCTCAGCGGGCGATAGTCCTCAGCCAGCGCCGAAGCCGCGGCTTCGGCGGTCTGCTCGTCCCACCTTGCGCCGGTCAGCGCGGCCTCGCACCGCGCGGCGCGCGCCGGGATTCCCGCCATGCCGCCGAACGCGACTCGGGCGGCGGCGATGCGTTCGCCCTCGAATTGCAACGCGAACGCACCGCACAACGCCGAAATGTCGCTGTCGAACCTTTTGGACAGCTTGACGATGCGCACTAGTGTGCCGGGCGCGGGGCGGGGAATGCCGACGCTCTCGACGAACTCTCCGGACCGGCGATCCTGCTTGCCATAGGATTGGAAGAACGCTTCGAGCGGCATCGTTCGTCGCTCGCCGCCGCGCCGGAGTGTCAATTCAGCGCCCAAAGCGATCAGCGCGGGCGGCATGTCGCCGATCGGTGAGCCGTTGGCGATGTTGCCGCCGATCGTGCCGGCGTTGCGCACCTGGAGTCCGCCGATCCGGCGCACCAGCTCCCCCAAATCGGGGTGAAGCCGCGCCAGCGCCTCGCGCGCTTCGCTGTAGCGGACAGCGGCGCCGATCGTCAGACCGCCCGCGTCTTCTTCGATCCGCCGCAGATCGTCGATGCCGCCGACGAAGATCATTATGCCAAGGTCGCGCAGCTGCTTGGTGACCCAGAGCCCGACATCGGTCGCGCCGGCGACGATCCGCGCGGCCGGATGCTCGATCAGCAACGCCGCCAGCTCGTCGCCGTCACGCGGCGCGAACCAACCCGGCCCGGCGCGCAACGGTTCGATGCTCCGCACCAGCGCGGCGACGCCGCTGTCGTCATGCTCCTGCACGGGGTTCGCCTCGCCCGCCGCCAGGATCGGACCATAGCCGGTGCAGCGGCACAGATTGCCCGCGATCACGTCCTTTACCGGCGTCGCTTGCGTGCCCTCCGCGCCGATGCTCCGGGCATAAAGCGACATGACGAAGCCTGGCGTGCAGAATCCGCATTGCGACCCATGTCCCTCCGCCAATGCGCGCTGGACGGGATGGAGCGCGCCATCCTTCGACAAGCTCTCGACCGTGACCAGCGCCTTGCCGTGGAGCATCGGCACGAACAGGATGCAGGCATTGACTGCGCGCCACCGCACGCGGTCGCCGTCGAGCTCGCCCAACACCACGGTGCACGCGCCGCAATCGCCCTCCGCGCATCCCTCCTTGGTGCCCGTGCGGCGCAAGCGGTAGCGCAGCAGGTCGAGCACGGTCGCCTGAGGATCGGTCGCGTCAACCTCGACGATCGCACCGTCGAGCACGAGCCGGATTGGGCCGCTCGCGATCACTTAGCTGCCCCGATAGGTCGAATAAGCGAAGGGCGAGACGAGCAGGGGCACATGATAATGGCCTTCGTCTCCCATCCCGAAATCGACCGACACGATGTCGAGGAATGGCGGGTCGGCTAGCGTGACGCCCTGCGCGCGGAAATAGTCGGCGACGTGAAACTGGAGCTGGTAAACGCCGCGTGCGAGCGATTGGTCCGCGCCCAACGCCGGGCATCGGCCGTCCTCGTTCGTTTCGCCCCGGTGGAGCAGCATGCCGTCGCGCCATAGCGCGATCGCCATGCCGCGCGCGGGCCGTCCGCTCGCCATATCGAGAACGTGAGTGCTCAAGCTCATGTCGGCCTACCGATAAGCCTCAACCGGCTGACTCCGCCATCGGGAATGATGTTGAGGCGGACGAATCGGACAGGGCCCAGATCGGCGATACCGTCGGCGAAGACGTGAATGTGGTCGGGCTGAAGTTTCACTTCGGACAACAGGATTGGCCAGTTTTCGGCCTGTGCAGCGATCTCGGCTGGTGTGCCTGACGCGTCGGCGGTGGCCTGTATGAGGCAGCGGTCGGGATAATTGCCTTTGAAGTGCGCGGTGTCGACGACGATTTCGTCGATTCGGCCGGTCGTGCCGAGTTCGAGCACCGCCCAGTCGTGTCCCGGCTCGCGCCGCCGCCGCGTCTCCCAGCCGTCGCCCATATCGACGCCGCGGCCCGGCGCGGTCAGGTTCTCGACCACGCCGAAATGCTCGTCGTTGGCGATGATGCCGCGGCCGCCATTTTCCATCGCGAGCAGGTCAAGCCGCGCAGCCGGAGCGACCGCCGACCAGTCTTTCGCGACGCGGCCCCACACGCGCAGCCGCGCGACGCCGCCGTCGGGAAAGATGTGCAGCCGGACATGCGTCACCGGCGCGGCGTGATCGACCGGGACATAGACGCGGTCATTCCCGTTGAGCGCCAGCCGATTGGTAACCTTGGCCCAGGTCGTGTCGTCGCCGGGTATCGGGGTTGCGCTGTTGCACACCTCGATCTCCGCGCCGGGCGGGTAGTTGCCGGTGAAGTGCCGCGTGTCGATCTCGAACCCTGCGACGATACCCGGCGCGCCGAGCTGAACGATGCACCAATCATGGCCCGGCACGCGCTTCCGTCGGCTCTCCCAGCCGTCCATCCACTTGCCGTTGTCGTCATATTTGCCGGGGATGAAGACCGGTTCGGCCGGGTCGATCAGCCGCGCCTTGTCGGCGAAAAAGTCGTCGGTCGCGTAGACCACCTCTGCGCCCAGCCGTGGCTGCGCGAGATTGACATAGTGGCGGCGCAGGTCGTCGAACATGATCATTCCGATGCGAACAGGTCGGCGAGGCGGAACCTCGCGATGCGATGGATCTGGGCGATCGCGGTGGCGAATTCGGCGTCCGAGTCATTCTCCAGCCGCGCTTCGAACGCGGCGAGGATGTCGAGGCGCGACAACCCCTTCACCGCGACGATGAAGGGGTGGCCGAACCGCGCGACATACGCCGCGTTCAGACGCTGGAACGCAGCG
This sequence comes from Pseudomonadota bacterium, assembly GCA_018240825.1. GTDB lineage: Bacteria > Pseudomonadota > Alphaproteobacteria > Sphingomonadales > Sphingomonadaceae > Sphingomonas. Next base: position 5,351 of record JAFEEZ010000093.1, read on the forward strand.
AACTCACCGGGTGAGCAGCGATCGAGCCCGGCGCCGCGCTGTTCATCGACCGACGCAGGCGCCATATTGCTTGCGACCGCCAGCTGCGGATGCGCGCGGATCAGCGCCAGACGCTGCGCGCGCGGCGCGGCGTCGACCGCGTCACGCATCGCTCCTGCAAGAGTATGGCAATCGTCGAGTTCGCCCCGCGCCGCCGCGGGCCAGACGGCCTCCGCCACCCAGGGCGACGCTTCATAGACCGGGCCGAACCGGTCGACGAACGCGTCATGGGACAGCGCGCTAGGCTGCATGGGGATGCGCCGCGCGCCAGTGCCGCGCGATATCGATGCGCCGGCAGAACCAGACATGCTGATGACCCAACGCATGGCGCAGGAAGCGTTCGAGCCCCGCGATCTTTCCCGGCCGTCCGGCGAGGCGGCAATGCAGCCCGATCGACATCATGCGCGGCCGCTCCGCGCCCTCGGCATAGAGCGTGTCGAACGTATCGCGGAGATAGCTCTCGAAC
>JAFEEZ010000094.1 GCA_018240825.1 Pseudomonadota bacterium
AGCGGGCCGGCACCGTGATAAAACTAAGCATCGCCGAACACGCCGATCAACTCGGCGACCGCATCGTCCATCGACACGATGCTATCGGCGTCCTGGCGGATATACTCCATCACCGCCGGATGACAGGCGATCGCCGCGTCGATTTCCGGGTCGGCCCCGCCGCGATATGCGCCCATCAGCACGAGGTCGCGGTTTTCCTCATAAGTTGCGAGGTGACGCCGCAGCACGCGCGCGGCCGCGATATGGTCGGATGGGACGATGTCGGTCATCACGCGGCTGACCGAAGGGCCCAGGTCGATCGCCGGGTACACGCCGCGCTCGGCGAGATGACGGCTGAGCACGATGTGCCCGTCGAGGATCGACCGCGCGCTGTCGACCACCGGGTCGTTGCCGTCGTCGCCGTCGGCGAGCACGGTGTAGATTGCGGTGATCGATCCGCCCGATTTCACGTCGGCGCCAGCGCGTTCGATGAGGTTGGGCAGCATCGCGATGGCGCTGGGCGGGTAGCCGCGCGCCGACGCCGGCTCGCCGAGCGCCAGCCCGATCTCACGCCCCGCATGCGCGACGCGCGTCAGCGAATCCATGATCAGCAGAACCTTCTTGCCCTCGGCGCGAAAGCCCTCCGCGATCGCGGTCGCGCGCAAAGCGCCGCGGATGCGCAGCACCGGCGAATGGTTGGCCGGCACCGCGACCACGACCGATCGCGCGCGGGCTTCACCGGCGACCTTGGTCTCCAGGAAGTCGGCGACTTCGCGGCTCCGCTCGCCGATCAGGCCGATCACCACGACATCGGCCTGCGCGGCGCGGACGATCATCCCGAGCAGCACCGACTTGCCGACGCCCGATCCGGCCATGATGCCGACGCGCTGACCCTGGCCGATCGTCAGCAGCCCGTTGATCGCGCGCACGCCGACATCCATCGGCAGAAGCACGCGCCCGCGATCGAGCGGGCCCTGGAGCTTGCCGGCGAGCGGCCAGTGTTTCGCGCCGCGGATCGGGCCGAGCCCGTCGATCGGCTTGCCCGCCCCGTCGACCACGCGGCCGAGCAGGGCGCTGCCGACTTCCGCCGCACCGGGCGCGCCGATGGGGCGGACAGAGGATTGCGGCAGCAGAGCGGCGGGGCCGCCAAGGTTCATCAGCAGGGTGCGGCCGTTGCGGAAGCCGATCACCTCGGCCTCGACCTTGGCGCCGTTCGCCGCGCCGACCTGGCACACCGTCCCGACCGACAGGTTGAGCCCGACCGCCTCCATCAGCAGCCCGTCGAACGACGCCAGCCGCCCCGAAATCTTCGGCGCGGGCGCGAAATCGGCGGCGCCGATGCTTTCGAGATAGTCGGCGGTGAAACGGTTCAGCATCGTAGTCCGGCCGTTCGTGCTGAGCTTGTCGAAGCACGGTTGGGAGAGCGCCCCTCGACAAGCTCAGGGCGAACGGAGCGTGGGTTAACCATCAGTCGGGCAAGCCTACGCGATCGATCACGTGCGCGAGCTGTTCGAGCCACTGGTCGGGCCCGTCCTCGACGATCGTCGCCGACGATTCGAGCACGAAATGGCCGCGCTGGACGTGGCCGTCCGCGACCGCAAAGATGTTCTCGGGCAATTTGCCCTCGACCAGCGGCAGGTCGTCGGGGTTCATCCGCAACAACGCCGATTCGGCGTCATCGCCGACCATCCCGGCGGCGCTCGCGACGCGGCGCGCCAACAACTCGGCGTCGATCCCGGTCTCGCCGATCATCCTGGTCACAAGCAGCATAACCGTGGCGCGCAGGTGCGCGGCGAGCCGTTCGCGGTCGATGCGGCAGTCGTCGGCGATCGCCTTGACCAGCCCCTCGAGCAGCGCCTGGTCGCGCTCGCCCAGCCGGCCCCCGTTCGCCAAGGCGGCGGCGAGCCCTTCGTCGTACCCTTGCTGGCGCGCGGTCTGAACCGGATCGACAAAGCTGGTCGTCGGCTGCGCGGCGTCGAGCGGATCCCAGCCTTCGGTCGGGTTGGCGTCGGCGTCGGCGGGCGAGAAATGGCGCGGCTGCGCCGGTTCGCCCGGCGGCGCCGGGGTGATGTCGCGCGGCGCGAACGCCACGCCCTTCGCGGCATAGGCCTGGCGCAGCGCGGCGCCCGCGGCGTCGCGCCGCCCGGCGAACCCGGCGACGAAGCTCGACAGATTGGCGTCAGACATAATCGTCGTCGCCGCCCATCATGATCGTGCCGTCCTTGGCGAGCGCGCGCGCCTGCTGGATGATGATCTTCTGCGCTTCGAGCACTTCGGCGAGCTTCATCGGCCCGCGCGCTTCCATCTCGTCGCGGATGCCGTCGGCGGCGCGCGCCGACATGCAGCCGAGGAAGCGGTTGCGGATTTCCTCGTCGACGCCCTTCAGCGCGCGCGTCAGCACATCGCTGTCGATGTTGCGGATCAGCGTGCCGAGATTCTTGTCGTCCATGTCGAGCAAATTCTCGAACACGAACAGCGCTTCCTCGATCTGCTTCGCGACATCGCGGTCGATCTTGAACAGCTTGGGCATGACGCGCTGTTCGGTGGTCTTGCGCGCGCCCGACAGAATCTTCGCCGCCTCTCGCGCGCCGCCCAGCGTGACGCCCGCCGACTGAGTCGACGCCTTGGTGCGACCGGCGAGCATTGTGCGGAGCGTATCGACCGCCTCGGGCGTGATCGGGCCGAGCCGCGCCACGCGATGGAGAATGTCGGGCTGCACCGCATCGGGCAGCATTTCGAGCACCTGGCCCGCGATCGTCGGGTCGAGGTTGGCGATCACCACGGCGGCGATCTGCGGGTGTTCCTTTTCGATCATCGCCGCGATCTCGCCTGCTTCCATCCAGTCGAGCAGGTCGATCTGGCACGCAGCCTCCGGCGGGGTGATGCGCGCGAGCACACTGTCGGCCTTTTCCGGGCCCAGCGCCTTGGTCATCACATTCTCGATGATCGGCTTGGGATCGAACCCGATCCCGGTCCTTTCGCGCGCGCGGCCGACGAAGTCGTCGAGCACGTCGCCGACCTGGTCCTCGCCGACATCGGCCACCGCGAACATCGCCTTGCCGAGCTGGCGGACCTCTTCGGGATCGAGCTTCTGGAGGATGGCGGCCGCCTCCTCCTCGCCGACCAGCATCATCAGGACGGCGGCGCGCTCGACGCCGGAATAGGAGCGAAAGGGAGCGTTCATCAGCGTGCGTCCGCCTTGATCATGTCGCGCACCGCGAGCGCCGCGCGCGCCGGATTGTCGCGGGTGAAGCCGCGAACGGTGCCGAGCCGCTGGTCGAAATTCTGCGCGCCCTCGAGCTGGTCGATACCGACCGGCGCGCGATTGCCATTCGCCGGCGCGCCGATCCCCAGCGCCGCGAGGTCGCGGTCGCCGCGGTTCGCCTCGTCGCGCTTCTTGAGCAGGACCTTTGACAGCGGGCGAACCCCCAGCAGCAGCACGAGCAGCGCGATCACGAGCGCCGTTACATTGCGGACGATCATCGAGAACCAGCTGCTTTCGTAGAAAGCGGGGCCGCTGGCGGCGGTCGTCGCCGGGGCGAACTTGCGGCTTATCACCGTCACCTGGTCGTTGCGCGCAGGGTCCGCGCCGACCGCCGAGCGGACGAGGTCGGTGATCTGCTGGAGCTCGACGGGCGAGCGCGGCTTCGACCCTTCGACATCGCGCAGCACCACCGCGACCGACAGGCGCTTGACGCCGCCCGGCGCGTTGCGCGTGACCGATACCTCCTTGCCCAGATCATAAGCACGGGCGTATTCGTCAGACGATTTTGCCGTGTCAGGCAGCGTTGGCGTTGCCGCCGGAGCAGGTGTCGCCGCTGGCGTCGGCCCGGCGCCGGGCGTGGGCTGCGGCTTCGGCGTTGTCACCGTCGTCGGCCCTGGAGGCGTGTTCGACAACGCCCCGGGGATGCCGCCCGGAGGCGTCGCCGCCGCGCTGTCCTTGCTCGTCCAGTTGCCCTGTTCGGCGCGCAGGCTCCCGGACTTGTCGTAGCTTTCGCGAGTCGAACTGGTGTCGTCGAGATTGACGTCCGCCGACACCTCAGCGGTGAAATTGCCCGCGCCGACCAGCGGCGTCAGCAGCGTCGTCAGTTGGTCGCGATACTTCTGTTCGACCTGGTTCTGGAAACGGATGCGCGCATCGTTGGCGGCGCCGGGGCCGTCGGGCTTCGACAGCAACGCGCCCATCTGATCGACGATCGTCACGCCTTCGGGCTTCATCCCCGGCACCGACGAGGCGACGAGGTTGACGATCGACGACACTTGCGCGTCCGACAGCGAGCGCCCGCCGACCAGCTTCAGCACGACGCTGGCGGTCGGCGCGGCGTTGTCGCGGACGAACACGGTGTTTTCGGGCACCGCGAGGTGGACGCGCGCCTCGGCGACCGCGTCGATATCCTCGATCGAGCGCGCCAGTTCGGTTTCGCGCGCCTGGCGCAGGCGTTCGCCCTCTACTGCGCGGCTGGCGCCCATCGGGAGGTTGTCGAGGATCGCGTACCCTGCGGGCGCCGACTTTGGCAGACCCTGTCCGGCGAGCAGCATGCGGGCTTTCGAATAATCGCTTTCGGCGACGGTCACCGAATCGGTCGAATCGTCGAGCCGGCCGGTGATGCCCCCCGCTTTCAGCGCGTTGATCACTGACGCCTTGTCCGTATCGGGCAGGCCCGAGAACAACGTCTTTTGCGTCGGCGTCGACAGCGTGAACCAGGTGAGCGCGGCGGACGCGATTAGCCCGACCATCAGGATCATCGGCAAGCTGCGGCGCACCGCCGGCTGCGCGAGCATCCCGTTCAGTTGTTTCACCGGGTTGGCGAAGGGTTCGACGCCCGTGTCGGGCAAGGGAGTGAGTTGTGTGGCCATGATCGATTACACCGGCATGCTCATGATGTCCTTGTAGGCGGACAGCAGTTTGTTCCTGACCTGCAACGTCGCCTCGAAGCTCACCGACGCCTGCTGGCGGGCGAGCATCACCTTGGCGATGTCGATCGTTTCGCCGCGCTCGTAGGACGCGGAGAGGTCGGCGGCCTGGTTCTGGCTTTCGTTGACGTTGCGAAGAGCAGTCGTCAGCGAATCCGCGAAGGTCGCCGAACCCGTGGATGCGGGCGCGCTCACGCCAGCCTGGGCGTTGACCCGGGCCAGCGCCTGGTTACGTTCGAGGATCTGCGCGCGCAGCGCCATCACCCGGTCGACACTCATCGCGCCGTCGATTCCCCCAATGCCGCTCATGCCGACATCCTCGTGCTGCGGGCGAAGTCCTCACCCTGTTCGCGCGCCTTGGCGAGGCGATAGCGCAAGGTGCGCTCCGAAATGCCGAGGCGTTTGGCTGTTTCGATCCGGCTGCCGCCGCACGCGGCGAGCGTTTCGCGGATCGCATGGAATTCGCTGAACTGGACGACGTTCGCCAGCGTGTCGCCATTGGGCGCACGCGCCGGAACGGCGTCGGCTTGCGGCGCCGGGCGGCGGTCGAAAATGATGTGGCTTGCGCTGATCGTGTCGCCCGCGGCGAACAGCATTGCGCGCTGGATAACGTTTTCGAGCTCGCGGACGTTGCCCGGCCAGTCATGGGCCATCAGCATCTCGACCGCGCCGGCATCTGGCCACGGGATCGACTGCCGCGTGCCGGCATGACGCAGGATCATCGCGGCGGTCAGCGCCGGAATGTCCTGCGGCCGTTCGGCGAGCGGGCGCGTCGTCAGCGGGAAAACCGAAAGACGGTAGTACAGGTCGGCGCGGAAACGGCCGGCGGCCACTTCCTCGGCGAGGTCGCGGTTGGCGCAGGCGATGATGCGGACGTCGACCGGTATCGCCTGGGTCGCGCCGATCGGGATGACTTCGCGTTCCTGGAGCACGCGGAGCAATTTGGCCTGAAGGCCGAGCGGCATCTCGGCGATCTCGTCGAGCAGCAAGGTGCCCCCATCGGCCGCGCGGAAGAAGCCGTCCCCGCCAGACGAGGCGCCGGTGAACGCCCCTTTCTGATGGCCGAACAGCATCGCCTCGAGCATGGTTTCCGGCAGCGCGGCGCAGTTGATGGCGATGAAGGGCTTGTCGGCGCGCGGGGAAGCGCGGTGGATGGCGCGCGCGAGCACTTCCTTGCCGGTGCCGGTCGGCCCGTTGACGAGGACGGTGATATCGGCGCCGGCGACGCGTTCTGCCAGCGTGAACAGCGCGAGGCTTTCGGGATCCGCGGCGGTCGCCGCTTCGGGGCCGGCGACGTGCGCGTAGACGAAGGCGTTGCCGATCGCGGCGTCTGCGGCGCCGAACGCGATTCGCGCCGGCTGGTCGCCCGCACCGCGCGTAAAGCCGCGGCCTTCGTCGGCGATCGTCAGCGTACGCGCGGCGATCGGCGCTGTTTCTCCGTCCATCACCAGGAACGTGTCGGTCGCGGTCGGGCGCGCATTGCCCTCCGCGACGCTGAGCCCTTGCGCCTTGAGCGACGAGACGAGCGCGTATTTCTGCCTGACGAGTGCGGCGGACGGATGGATCGAACGCATGTATTCCCCCTTCGACAACGGGGAATGCCGCAAAGTTGGTAAACGACCGGTTAAGTACGTTGCCGGAAGCGGCAAGAAATTTCCGGAAGCCAGGACGCGCGCGCAGGCGCACGCGGGCGCGGAAGAGGGAGGCCCGCATTCGCGCCGCGAGCCGCCGCCGACCATACCCAACCCGGGCGACGCCGAATAAAAATACTTAATCACGGACATAGCCTGCCGTTCCTTGCTGTGACGGCTCGGTTCCCCGGTGGGGGGCAGCGGGGGCGTCGGACCAAATGGAGACGACCAATGAGTGTTATCGGAACCAATACCGCCGCGCTTCGCGCCGGCGCCGCGTCGAACAGCGCGGACGTGATGTTGAACCAGGCGATGCAGCGCCTGTCGACCGGCAAGCGCATCAACTCGGCCAAGGACGACGCCGCCGGCCTCGCCATCTCCGCCTCGATGGGCGCGCAGATCCGTTCGATGAACCAGGCGATCCGCAATGCGAACGACGGCATGTCGATGGCGCAGACCGCCGACGGCGCGCTGGGCGAAATCAGCAACATGTTGCAGCGCATCCGCGAACTGGCGACGCAATCGGCGTCGGGCACCTATTCGACGAGCGACCGCACCAACATGAACGCGGAAGTCACCGCGCTCAAGACGCAGATGGGCAGCATCCTGTCGAACACGACGTTCAACGGCGTGAAGCTGTTCGACGGCACCGCCGGCACGTCGGGTTCGGTCACGATCCAGGCCGGCGCCGCCGCCGCCGACACCGTGACGATCTCGTTCGCGTCGATCACCACGACCACGCTGGGCGTCAACTCGACCGCGGTCGACACGGCGGCCAACGCGACGACGGCGCTGGGCGCGGTCGACAGCGCGCTGACCTCGCTCAACGCGACCCGCGCGTCGTTCGGCGCCGCGCAGAACCAGCTCCAGTCGGTGGTCAACAATGTGACGACCAACGTCACCAACCTGAGCGACGCGCGCAGCCGCATCGAGGACGCCGACTTCTCGGCCGAATCGACCAACCTTGCGAAGGCGCAGATCCTGAGCCAGGCGTCGACCGCGATGCTCGCCCAGGCGAACCAGAACGCGCAGACCGTCCTCAAGCTGCTCCAGTAACGTCCGAGCAGCCGGAGTACGGCTCCGGCATCCTGCCCCCCTTCATACAGGGTGCTGGGAGCCGAACAGGGAACCCCGGTGGTCGCAAGACCGCCGGGGTTTTTCTGTAGTGGCTAGGCGGCCATCTGGCCGCAGGCTAAATTGCGTCCAGCCGAGCCCCGGGCGGCGTCGCCCCGGCGACGGCCGACGGCACGGCTTCGCCGCGCCGGGCGTGGAACGGGTCATCGCACCCAGCGGAAACGCCGGACCGCAGGCTTGCCGTCATCGCCGACGACGGTCGCGCTTTCGATCATCTCGCTGCCATCCGCCGACACCGTATAGACCCGTGCCGAGCCGAGCCGGCCGCTCTTGCTCAGTCCCATCACCAACACGCCCGGCGCGGGGCTGGTCATCGCGACGCTGTCGGCCTCGGTCTGGTCACCGGTGATCGCGACGGCTTTCCCGTCGAGCGCCTCGCGCGAGGTCATGCGCCGCGCGGCGCCGTCCTTGGCGGTAATCACATAAGTGGTGGTCCAGGCGCCGGCTCCGGCGTCGGCGAATTCGGCCGTAACGCTGGCGGGCCCGGCATTATTGGGAATGGACGTGGTATCGAGCTTCCATCGACCGAGGAACGGCGAGGATGCTGGTTGCGCCGCGGCCGGTGCGGCTGCCATGACTAGTGCGATCATCGCGATACGTACGTTCTTCATCTTCCGTCTCCATCCACCTTCGTTGAACAATAGGCGCGCGTGTCCGCTGACCGGCGACCGATGCCCGCCGAGACGTCCTCACGCCGCACTGGGTTTTATTGAGAGCTAGGCGTCCGCCATGCCGGGCGGCGCATCCGCGAACAGGTGTTTTTGCCATCGGTAGAGGAACCAGACGCTGGCGAGTTCGATGGCTAAGCCGACGACCGGCAGCAATACGAACGCCATATCCAGGAACAACGCGCCGGCGAACAGGAACAGCGTGACCGTGGCGGCGCTGTTGACGCGGGCCAGGGTCGCCACGCGCGTCCAGTCCCGTTCGAGGATGAACCACGGCATCAGCGCATGTCCCGCGACGAGCCCCCAGATCAGCACCGCCAAAGCCGGCGCGAACCCACGATTCCACGGCGTCAGCAACGAGGCCGGCTCTGCGCTGCCGCCGAGCCAGCCGGCTATCCCGGCGTGCCCCGACGGCAAGAACGGAAAACCGGCCGCCGTCCCCACTAGCAGCATCGCCGCAACCGGGAACAGGCCGAGGGCGACGGCATGGCTGGCCAGCGTGAACCGGCCCTCCGCTTGTTTGGGCATTTCACGCACAGCACCGATCAGGCAACCGACCGCGAAGCGAAGCGGCCTGCCGTCATGGATCGCAAAGTCGAGTTCGGCCCGCATCGCCAGCGCCCAGTCGCGGCGGCGATCGCCGAGGCAAGCTTCCGCCAATGCCATAACCGCGCGCGCAAGGTTCGCCGTCATACCGGCGCCTCCCTGAAACCGGACAAGTGCCGCTCTTCCCGCATTTCCCGCGCGAGCGCGAAGCCTTGCGCCGTCAATCGATACGCGTGGCGCGCCGGCCTGCCGGGCTGTGCCGGTTCTCGCCATTCAGCCTCGACCAGTCCCTGATCGGTCATGCGTATCAGCAGCGGATAGAGCGTGCCGGACAAAAGCCCGGTTTGCTTTATGATGTCATAGCCGTGGCGCCATTCGTCGGGCCGAACGGATAGTGCGTCCAGAAGGCTGCGCATCTGTTTAGACGGGCGACGATTCCTGGCCATGCCACGAATACAACATATGTAGATTTAAGAGTCAAGAGGAAAGGATCGAGTCGTCTTTGTGGTCAAACCGCGCGCGATATCGTATTCTTCAGCCGCCTTTGCGCCGACGTGGTCGACACCGAGATGCCGAGCTTGCTGAGGCTGTGAGGCGCGAATTGCTGGAAGAACTGATTGGGGCTGACGACAGCCAGCCCCCAGAATCTCATTCACGCCAATAGTCGAGGCGTGGGACCCCGTCGAAAACGGCCCGAGTCAAGACAGCATCGTTTGAAATCTTTGACCGGAGCCGCAGGGGCAGGGATCGTTGCGGCCGAGCTTTTCGACCAGCTCCTTGTCACCGTGGACGAAACGCAGGCCGCGTTTCACGTGGGTTTCGGACGGATATCCTTTGCGGCGCTTAGACGTGCGCTCGAAAGCAGGGCAGGTCGAACGGATCGCGGTGGTTCGCCATTATCGCCTCCTGTCATTGTGGCGGCACGGCGTTAGCATGCGACTGCCGGAGAGCCTAGACCGCGCGCTGCATCGCTTTCTTCAGCCGCGCGTGCGCCGACGCCTTGATCTGGCAGACGCGCGCGGCGCCGACGTCGAGGACCTGCCCGATTTCCTCGAGGTTGAGTTCCTCGACATAATAAAGCTGGATGACCTGCGCCTCGCGTTCGGGCAGCGCGCCGATCGCGGCGATCAGCGCGTCGCGCAGGTCGCTTTCGGCGAGCTGGTCGAACGCATTGGGCTCGTCCGACATGAACCACGGACCGTCATCGGTATAGACGTCGTCGATCGAATCGAACCGCACGGCTTCCGCGCCCGCATAATCCGCGCGCATTTTCTCGATGGTCACGCCCAGACGCGCGGCGACGTCCGCATCGGTCGGGGGCACGCGGCCGACGGTGAGCATCGCGACGGTCTCCTGATATTGCTTGCGGCGACGCATCGCCCCGCGGGTGAGGGTCGCCTGGCGGCGCAATTGATCGATCATGCTCCCGCGCAGCCGGGTTGCGAGATATTGTTCGAACGTGACTGCCCCTCGATCCTCGAAGCCGTGGATCGCCTCGACCAAAGCGACGAGCCCGGTCTGGACGAGGTCTTCGACCTCGCACACGCCCGACACGCTGCCATATACGTGCCAGGCGATGCGGCGGACGAGCGGCGTGTGCTTGCGGACGAGCGCCTCGACGTCGCGCGCCGGGGCCGGACGATAAGTAAGCGGTTGGGCGTTCGCGAACGCCGCTTTCATCGTTTCCTCGCTCATGCCGCAAGCGCCTGGGGAGCGCCGATCACGGCGACGACTTCGACCGCCTTTTCCTCGGGCACTTCGAAGAACGACATGACCGGCGTGTCGGGCAGGCAGGTCTTGACCAGCTTGCGGATCGCCTGGCGGATCGTCGGCTGGACGACGAGCGCGAACGGCTTGGCTTCGGCGACGAGAGGGGCGGCGGCCTGTTGCAGCGCCTCGACGATACGGCGGCCGAGATCGGGCTCGATCGTGTGACGCCGCGACGGATCGGAGCGCACGGCCTGGCCGAGCAAGCCTTCGAGCTGGCCCTCCAGCGTCATCACGCGCAGCGGTTCGTGGACGCCGCACAGTTTCTGGATGATCAGCCCGCCAAGCTCGGGGCGGATCGCCTCGATGATTTCCTCGGCATCGGCGGTCTTCTGCGCGGCGACCGCAATGGCGGACGCGATGCGGCGGAATTCCCTGAGCGGGATGCCTTCGGCGAGCAAACCCTTGAGCACTTGCGTCAGCGTGGTCAGCGGCAGCGGCGCGGGCGACAGCGCCGCGACCAGTTGCGGGCTCTTTTCCTTGAGGCCGTCGAGCAGCGCCTGAACCTCGTCGGCGCCGAGCAGGTCGGCGGCGTTCGCGCTCAGCTGGTGGTTGAGATGAGTCGCCATCACGGTCCCCGAATCGACCACCAGATAGCCCTGCCCCGTCGCCGCGTCGGCGTCGCCCGGCGCGATCCACGTCGCCTCCAGCCCGAAGGTGGGGTCCTTGGTCTTCTTGCCGGTGAGTTCGCCGAAGCCCTGGCCGGTATCGAGCGCGAGCATCTCGTCGGCCGACGCCTGATCCTCGCCGACGACGACGCCGCCGACTAGGATGCGATAGGTATAGGGCGCAAGGTTGATGTCGTCGCGCACGCGGACCTGCGGCACGACGAAGCCGAGCTCCTTCGACAACTGGCGGCGCACGCCGGTGATGCGGCCCATCAGCGGCGCGCCGCGGCGCTCGTCGACCAGCGGCACCAGGCCGTAGCCGATGTCGAGGTTGATCTG
>JAFEEZ010000095.1 GCA_018240825.1 Pseudomonadota bacterium
GAGAAGGAATATGAAGTGATCGCGATCGTCTATCCGGCCGGGTAACGGAGCGTTTCCGTCCGTTGGATGGTTGTTCGTCCGCATTTGCGTTAGATCGGCGAGCGCAACGAACAGGAGGTAACATGCCTATCCCCGCCAGTTGGTCGCCGCGTTTGCTGTCGCTGCTGCGCATCGTCGCCGGGCTCGGTTTCCTGCAGCACGGCGTATCGAAATATTTCGGCATCCCGCCCTTTCCCGCGCCGCTCAATCCGTTGCTCTACACGGCGGGCGCGATCGAGCTCGTTGGCGGCACGTTGCTGGTGATCGGGCTGTTCACCCGCCCTGCGGCGTTCGTCCTGTCGGGCATGTCGGCGGTGGCCTATTTCATGGTCCACGCCCCGAAGAGCTTTTTCCCGGCGGTGAACATGGGCGAAGCGGCGATGCTCTATTGCTTCATCTTCCTCTATATCGCCGCGGCCGGCGCCGGGCCGTGGAGCGTCGATGCCGCCCGTTCCAAGACCCTCTGAACAAGGATGTTTCCTGCGTAACCAATCGGTTCGGCGCGCTCTGCGCTCCGCTCCCGCCGAACCGCTCCACGCGCGCGGCGAACCGCCTGCGCGCTCGCTAGGGGGCGGAACGAACGGTGATAGCATCCACCGTAACGGGCGGGATCAGCTTGCCGTGGCGTTGAAGGGGTCAGTTCAGATGGGCGTGATGCAGCGGGTCGTTGTGTCGGGCAAGGTTCACCAGGTCGGCTTTCGCGACTATGCCATCCGCAAGGCGCAAGCGCTGGGAGTCACCGGCTGGGTGCGCAACCGCCAGGACGGGACGGTCGAGATCATGGCGTCCGGGGAGGACGAAGCGGTCGCCGCGCTGGTCGAGGCGTGCCGCGAGGGCCCGCCGCTCGCGCGGGTCGACCATGTCGAGGCCTATGCCGAAGCGGGCCAGCCGGTGAAGGGCTTCACCAAGCGGTTCACCGCCTAGAGAGCGTGATCCACCTGCGCCGTGCTCCGGCGAAGGCCGGAGCGATAGCGGTCGAAGCCGACGCTGCCAACGCTCCGGCCTTCGCCGGAGCACGGGGCGTCTCGATCGCGCTCTGGCCGGACGTCACGGCTTGACGAACTTCAACGCATATTGATCGGTCTGGCCGCGCACCTTGGGGTCGAAGATCGACAGCGTGTGGTCGTCCGACGGACGCCACAGGAAGGCGTTCTCGGCGACCAGCCTGAAGCCGACCGACGTGACTTCGCGGATGACGTGCGCCTTCTCGATGCGATGAAGCTTGGCAATCCCGGCGACGTCGGTGCCCGGCGGCCCTTTATGGTCGAGGATGAACAAGATCCCGCCGCGCTTCAGCGCATTGAACACACCGCGGTCGAACGCGATCGTGTCGACCATGATGCCCCTCCTTGCTGTGTTAGGAGAGAATCTCAGTTCGATTAATCTGTCAAAACCAATCTCGTAAGCTACCGCGTTAGCTTCTTGTACGCCAACCGCGTGGGCCGGTCCGCGGCATCACCCAGACGACGCCGCTTGTCCTCTTCATATGCCTCGAAATTCCCCTCGAACCATTCGACATGGCTGTCGCCCTCGAACGCCAGGATGTGGGTGCACAGGCGATCGAGGAAGAAGCGGTCGTGGCTGATGACCACGGCGCAGCCCGCGAAATTCTCGATCGCTTCCTCGAGTGCGCCCAACGTTTCGACGTCGAGGTCGTTGGTCGGCTCGTCCAACAGCAGTACGTTGCCGCCGCGCTTGAGCATCTTGGCGATATTCACCCGGTTGCGCTCGCCGCCCGACAGCTTGCCGACATTCTTCTGCTGGTCGGCGCCCTTGAAGTTGAACGCGCCGACATAGGCACGGGTCGACTGGTCGTAGCCATTGACTTTCATGTAATCGAGCCCGTCGGAAATCTCCTGCCAGACGTTGTTGGCGTCATTCAGATGATCGCGGCTCTGGTCGACATAGCCGAGCCGCACGGTCGTCCCGATGTCGATCGTTCCCGAGTCCGGCTTCTCCTGCCCGGTGATCAGCTTGAACAGCGTCGACTTGCCCGCGCCGTTTGGCCCGATCACGCCGACAATGCCGCCCGCGGGCAGCATGAAGGACAGGTTCTCGAAAAGCAATTTGTCGCCATAGGCCTTGGACAGGTTCTCGACCTCGATCACCTTGCCGCCGAGGCGTTCGGGCACCTGAATGACGATCTGCGCCTTGCCGGGCGTGCGGTTTTTCTGCTGCTCGACGAGCTGCTCGAACTTGGCGATACGCGCCTTCGACTTGGTCTGGCGGGCCTTGGCGCCCTGCCGGATCCACTCCAGCTCGTCCTTGATCGCCTTGGCGCGGCCCGATTCCTCGCGCTCCTCCTGCTCGAGGCGCTTCGCCGTCTTCTCGAGATAGGTCGAATAGTTGCCCTCGTACGGGAAGTACTTGCCGCGATCGATTTCGAGGATCCAGCCGACGACATTGTCGAGGAAATAGCGGTCGTGGGTGATCATCAGCACTGCGCCGGCATATTCCTTGAGATGGTTTTCGAGCCATTCGACGCTCTCGGCGTCGAGATGGTTGGTCGGTTCGTCGAGCAGCAGGATCGACGGCTTTTGAATGAGGAGGCGCGTCAGCGCGACGCGGCGCTTTTCACCGCCCGACAGGTTCTGGACGGGGCTGTCGCCGGGCGGGCAGCGCAGAGCCTCCATCGCCAGTTCGAGCTGGCTGTCGAGGCTCCAACCGTCGACCGCGTCGATCTTGGTCTGGAGATCGCCCATTTCGGCACCGAGCGCGTCGAAATCGGCGTCGGGTTCGGCCATCAGCATGCCGATCTCGTTGAACCGCGCGACCAGGTCCGCGGTCTCTCGCGCGCCGTCCTTGACGTTCTCCAGCACGGTCTTGGTCGGGTCGAGCTCGGGCTCCTGCTCGAGATAGCCGACGGTGATGTTCTCGCCGGGCCATGCCTCGCCGCTGAAATCCTGGTCGACGCCGGCCATGATCTTCATCAGCGTCGATTTGCCGGCGCCGTTGGGGCCGACGATGCCGATCTTCGCGCCCTGATAGAATTGCAGGTTGATGTTGTTGAGCACCGGCTTGGGCGCGCCGGGGAAGGTCTTGGTCATGTCCTTCATGACAAAAGCGTATTGGGCGGCCACTTGGGTCTCCGGGTGAAAAATCGGCTGCTGGAAAGTTGGCCGCCAGATAGCGATTGGGCTGAAGATTCGCAAACGCCCTCGCAAAACAAAAAAACCGTTCGTGCCGAGCTTGTCGAAGCACGCTTGTTACTCCTAAGCCATGCCCTTAACCGCACGCCCTTCGACAAGCTCAGGGCGAATGGAGGTAGTAGATGCGCCCTGCCCTAATGTTGTCCGTCGCTGCGTTATCCCTCGCCGTTCCCGCCATCGCCCAACGCGCAACGCCGACCGCTTCGACGGCGGTCGATCCCGCCGTCGCCAGGGCGCGCGACGCGGCGCTCAAGGACGATGTCGCCTGGGACATCGTCGAAGGGCTGACGACCGAGGTCGGCCAGCGGCTGGCGGCGACCGAGGCGGAGGCGCGGGCGCGCGCCTGGGCGGTGGCGAAGCTCAAGGCGCTCGGGTTCAAGAACGTCCATATCGAAACGTACAAAATGCCCGTCTGGGTCCGCGGCGTGGAGACAGCGGAGATCGTCGGACCGTATCCGCAGAAGCTGACGCTTACCGCGCTCGGCCGCTCCGGCGCGACCCCGCCCGAAGGGATAACCGCGCCGGTCGTCTATTTCCCCA
>JAFEEZ010000096.1 GCA_018240825.1 Pseudomonadota bacterium
GATCGCGGATACGCTGGCAGGCAATTCTGGCATCCCGCACGATCCGCTGCTGTTGCGGCGCGCCAGGCGCACGCCTGCGCTCCGCGGCATGAATCCGCGTCAGCGTCGCGAGGCGGTGCGCGCAGCGTTCGCGGTGACTGCTCCTGAACGGTTGAAAGATCGTCACGTCGTGCTGGTCGATGACGTCTATACCAGCGGCGCGACCGCCGACGCCTGCACTCGCGTGTTGCTTGGCGGCGGCGCCCGCAAGGTGACGATCCTGTGCTGGGCGCGCGTGGTGGCGGACACCCTCGATTGACAAGCCGCGCCCCCCTCTCCACTTTTTGCCGCATGGCCAAAGTCGAAGTCTACACCAAGGCGTGGTGCCCCTATTGCGTGCGAGCGATGAAACTGCTCGCGTCAAAGGGGATCGAACCCGTCGAATATGACGTGACGATGGGCGGCCCTAAAAAGGCGGAGATGGTGCAACGCTCAGGCGGGCGGATGACGATGCCGCAGGTCTTCATCGACGGAAAGCATATCGGCGGCTCGGATGATCTCGCCGCCTTGGACGCTCGCGGAGAGCTCGACCCGCTTCTTGCCGCATGAAGATCGCTTTGCTCCAGATGAACGGCGGGATCGACCCCGCCGCCAATGCCGCGACCATCGTTGATGCGGTCGCCGACGCTGGAGCGGGCGGCGCGGCGATGCTGTTTACTCCCGAAGTGTCCGGGCTGGTCGATCGCGACCGCGCGCGGGCGGCCGCCAATATCCATGCCGAGGAGCGCGATCCGGTGCTGGCGGCGGTGCGCTTGGCGGCCGCCGAGCACGGGCTGTGGGTCCATCTCGGCTCGCTGCTGATCCGCCGCGAAGACGGCAAGCTCGCCAACCGCGGGTTCGTGATCGACGGCACCGGCGCGATCCGCGCGCGCTACGACAAGCTTCATTTGTTCGACGTCGATCTGCCGACCGGCGAGAGCTGGCGCGAATCGGCGAGCTATGCCGCCGGCGAGGGCGCAGTGGTCATCGGCACACCCGCTGGTGCCCTGGGCATATCGATCTGCTACGACCTGCGCTTCCCCGATCTCTATCGTGCGCTGACCGACGCCGGTGCGACGATCCTGGCGGTGCCCGCCGCATTCACGCGCCCGACCGGCGCGGCGCACTGGCATGTGCTGCTTCGCGCGCGGGCGATCGAGGGAGCGGCGTTTGTCGTCGCCGCGGCGCAGACCGGAGTGCATGCCGATGGCCGCGCGACCTATGGTCACTCGCTGGTGATCGATCCGTGGGGCGAGGTGCTGCTCGATATGGGCGACGCAGCGGGGCTGGGGTTCGCCGAAATCGATGCTGCGCGGCAGGACGATGTCCGTGCGCGCATCCCGGTGCTGCGGCATCGCCGCCCGATTCCCGGCGTTGAACGGCTATGATCGTGTTCGACCTCAAATGCGGCGCCGGCCATGTGTTCGAGGCGTGGTTCGGATCATCGGCCGATTACGCCGATCAGCAAGCGCGCGGCTTGGTCGATTGTCCGATCTGCGGTGACCGATCGATAGACAAGGCGGTGATGGCGCCTGCGGTGGGTGCGAAGAGCAACAGGCAGGCCGATGTGACGCCGACCGCAATGAAGGCGGCAATGGCCGCGCTGGCTGCGGCGCAATCGAAAGTGCTGGAGGGCTCGGAATGGGTCGGGACGGCGTTCGCCGGCAGGGCGCGCGCAATGCATGCCGGTGAGGAGAACCAGGCCCCCATTCACGGTCAGGCGACGGTCGCCGAAGCAAAGGCGCTGTTCGAGGAAGGCGTACCCGTAGCCCCGCTGCCGCTGCCCATCGTGCCGCCCGACGCATGCAATTGACCCTTTGCGGCAGCGCCGCTAGCTGTCCAAGCGTGGTTCCGTAGCTCAGCCGGATAGAGCGCCACTTTCCTAAAGTGGGCGTCGGGGGTTCGAGTCCCTCCGGGACCACCACCGCGCCGCCGGCGCAGCCGCAGCGAAGCAGCGGATAGACCGGCAAGCGCGGCCGGCGGCGCACCAGCGCCGTCCGACGTCGCGGCTTTGCCGCGGCGGGCGCCCCTCAAGACGCAAAAAAAAGGGCGCCGCGAGCTTCCTCACGACGCCCCTTTCGTAGAAGGACCAGCCTTACGCCTTGACGTGCTTGGCGATGTGCTTGTTCATTTCGAACATCGTCACCTTGTCCTTGCCGAACACCTTCTTGAGCTTGTCGTCGGCCAGAATCTCGCGCTTGTTGGCGGGGTTTTGCAGGTTGTTCTTCTTGATGTGGTCCCACACCTTGCTGATCACCTGGCTCCGCGGCAGCGCGGCGGAGCCGACCACTGCGGCGAGTTCGGGCGAAGGGGTGACGGGCGCGTGGATGCCGCCGGTCTTGGGTGCAGTAGCCATTGCATTCCTTCCTGTTTTTCGGCCGGTTAGAGGCCTGGAATCGTACGCCTCTCAAAAGAGCGCGCCTCCTTGTGCGCTGCCTTTTTGCGCTTGTCACGCCTTAGGATGCGGATTCTGTCCGTATCGGGCTGGTATGGACCGAACGAGGCCCTAAAAGCCGGTCTTAAAAGCATCGGAGTGTCCCATGAAAACCCGCGCCGCCGTCGCGTTCGAAGCCAGGAAGCCGCTGGAGATCGTCGAGGTCGACCTGGAGGGGCCGAACGCGGGCGAAGTGCTGGTCGAGATCATGGCGACGGGGATCTGCCATACCGACGCCTACACGCTCGACGGCTTTGATTCGGAAGGCATTTTTCCCTCGATCCTCGGCCACGAAGGCGCCGGCATCGTGCGCGAGGTCGGCGCGGGCGTGACGGGCGTGACACCAGGCGACCACGTGATCCCGCTCTACACGCCCGAATGCCGCCAGTGTAAGTCATGTCTGTCGGGCAAGACCAACCTGTGCCCCGCGATCCGCGCGACACAGGGTAAAGGGCTGATGCCCGACGGGACGAGCCGGTTCAGCTACAAGGGCCAGCCGATCTTCCACTACATGGGCTGCTCGACCTTCTCGAACTTCACCGTCCTGCCCGAGATCGCCGTCGCGAAGATCCGCGAGGACGCGCCGTTCCAAGCGAGCTGCTACATCGGCTGTGGCGTGACGACCGGCGTCGGCGCGGTGGTCAACACGGCGAAGGTGCGCGCGGGCGAGAA
>JAFEEZ010000097.1 GCA_018240825.1 Pseudomonadota bacterium
ATGCTGGAGGAATTATGATCGCCAAGTTGTTCGCCGTCGCGTCGGCGCTGCTCCTCGCCGGCGCACCGCCATTGAGCGATCCGCCCGCCTGGACCCGGCCGATCGCGCCGTTTCACATCATCGGCAACATCTATTATGTCGGGAGCGAGGGGCTCGCCGCCTACCTTATCACTACGTCCAGGGGCGCGATCCTGCTCGACGGGACGATGGAGGCGAACGTCCCGGCGATCGAGGCGAACATCAAGGCGCTCGGGATCAAGCTTTCCGACGTGAAGATCCTGCTCAACAGCCACGCCCATTTCGACCATGCCGGTGGTCTCGCGCATCTCAAGCGCGACACCGGCGCTACGATGATGGCGATGAAGGGAGACGTCTGGGCGCTCGAGAACGGCAAGCACTTCGGCGATCAGAATTACGTCGGGGCGTTCGCGCCGGTGAAGGTCGACCGTGTGCTGACCGACGGCGCGAAAGTCACGCTCGGCGGCGTAACAATGACCGCGATCGCGACGCCGGGACATACGTCCGGATGCACGACCTGGGTGCTGCCCGTCCGCCTCAAAGCCGGCGTGAAGACCGTCGTCTTTCCGTGCAGCATGACGGTTGCGGGCAACAAACTGGTGGGTAACCGGCAATATCCCGACATCGTCGCCGATTTTCGCCGCACGTTCGACCGCATGGCGAAGCTCAAGGCCGACGTCGTGCTCCCGGCGCATCCCGAACTCGCGCAGGTGACGACGCGAAAGGGGGAGGAATTCCTTCAGCCGGCCCTGCTGCCGAAGCTGGTCGCCGACGCGCGAGCGGCATTCGACAAGGAGTGGCTGAAGGAAAGCGCGATCGCGAGATGAGCGAGCCGGTCAGCGGCTCGCTCCTTTCAGCCTCGTCATTCGCCCAGGCGCTTGAAATCGAAGGAAATCTACGAGTCGTTGCCGCAAGCCCGGCATAATTCCCGAGCATCTTTGGTGACAAGCGCCATCGCAACAATGCGGTTTGCGCGCACGAACCTCCTGACGGCGGTTGTCGTTGCGGGAATTTCTTTCGTTTCAGGGGCTGCCGTCGCCAGGCCAATATCGCGGACGTGAACACTGCGGCCTCGATGCGGCAGAATTACCGGTTCGCCCAATTGCTCGATCACGGCGCCGACCCGACGCTCAAATGCGACTTGGGCACGACTGCACTCGACAAGGCTCGAGGATATCCTGCGGCGATCAAACTATTGCAGGCCGTGAGCGGTCGCCGCGGCGCCACCGCGAAGCCGCCGAGCGCGACGCTGGGAATGGTCAGGAGCGACACGAGCGGTTCGTCGCCCGCGTCGAAAAGTCCATATTGCAAGGTCTGCTATCCGCTCTATGGCCGCGACCTGTCGCTGTGCCGCCGACAGCTATCGACGAGTGGGCTAGGCGAGTTCGCTCGACAGCGCGATCGCCTGTTCGACCGGATGGACCGGCGGCGAATAGGTCGCGTTTTCGTCGCGCAGCAGCGACCATCCTTGGGGGCCGAGCACTTCCAGCGGACGATAGCGAGTCTTGTACGCCATCCGCGCCGACCCCTTCACCCAATAGCCGAGATAGACATACGGCAGTCCGGCGGCGCGCGCGCGCATGATGTGGTCCATGATGATGAAATTGCCGAGTCCGGGGCGCGCAGTGTCGTCGGCTACGAAGAAGCTGTAAATCATGCTGAGCCCGTCGGCCTGCTGATCGGTCAGGCACGCGCCAACGAGTCGTCCCCGTTCGCCATGCAGGCTCGGCTCGCGATATTCGACGACCACCGAATTGACCGGCGACTGTTCGACCATGTCGGCATAATCGCCGTCATCCATCAGCGTCATGCCGCCGGCGGGGTGCCGCGCCGACAGGTAGCGACGGAGCAGCTGGAATTGCTCGTCGGTCGCCCAGGGGTTGCAGGCCGTGACGTCCAGGTCGGCATGGCGGCGCAAAATCTTGCGCTGACTGGCGTTGGGTTTGAAGTCGGGGGCGACGACGCGGACCGAAACGCATGCCGAACAACCCACACAACTCGGGCGATAGGCGACAGATTGGCTGCGCCGAAAACCGATCCGGCCGAGCGCGTCGTTGAGTTCGCCGGCGTGCGGACCATTGAGTTCGGTGAAGACCTTCCGCTCCTGCCGTCCCGGAAGGTACGGGCAGGGCGACGGCGAAGTCACGAAAAAGCGCGGAAAACGGAAAGGCGCGGTCACCGCCGATGGATCCCCTTCGACTGCCGGCGAATCCGGCGAACGGAAACACTATGAATCGCGCCGCGCATGATGAAAAGCGGCTTTACCATCAAAGAAGGTTAACGAGGCGGGGAGGCGGGACGGGGTTCGCTCGCGCCGACGACATGACCGATCCCGGTCGCTCGAACAAGGCTTCGGCCGGCTTTCCGCCGCACGCCTGATTCGCTTTGTCGCAAGCCTGGGTTCAGGCGCGGTGCGATAGGAAGCGTCGCGAAGGAGAGTCTGGATGCGAGTTGCTCTGTTTGCACTGATCGGCGCGGCCGCCGCGCCCGCGCTGGCGCAACAGATGCCGCCGGTCCTGCCGTTTGCTCCGCGCGGAATCGATTATGTCGAGACTGTCTGCACCGGCGGTTTCGATGGCCGTTACGAAATGGTGCGCGTGCTGGCGAACGGTCAGATATCCAAGGTGACGCGGCGGATGCCCGAGGTGCAGCGCGCCCGGGCGACGCGCGGCGAAATTGGCAAAATCTGGCGAGAACTCGATTTCGCCCGGTTCGAACAGCGCATCGTGCCGCCGCAAAAGCCCTATGTCATGGACGGCGTCGACTGCACGCTGACCCGGCGGACGGGCGGGCGCGCTCACAGCGTGACGTTGATGCAGCAGGTGCGGGGAAACCCCCGATATCGCGACCTGGTTGCGGCGCTGGACGAAATCAATGCGCTTGGCAGCCGGGCCACGGGACCGCGTCTGAGACCGGCCAAAACAGTTGCATCTCCGCAACGGCGAGCCGCTAACCTGTCGTTAAACGGCGCTGGCGTAGCGAAGCACGCCGAAAAGCTTGCATTCCCGCAATACTTTTGTAGGACCGGGAACCAATACGGGATAGCGGCGTCGTGTCTGCCGTGACGCCGTGAGTATTAAAAGGGAGACTGCCGCATGATGAAATCAATGATTGGCGCCATGGCCGCGATCGCAATGGTCGCGATGCCGGTGGCGGCGTCGGCTGCGCCGGCGAATCCGGCGGCGTCGCTGTCGGTCGCCAAGAGCGTCCGCGCGAGCACGCCGACCGTCAAGAACAGCAAGTTCGGTGGCGGCGCGGTTCTCGCCGCGCTCATCGTGGTGGGCGTGATCGCCATCGTCGCGCTCGGCGCGAGCCAGGACAACAAGGCGAAGAGCCCCTAATCGCCTTACGGCGTTGGAATGAAAGGGCGGTGCGCAAAGGCGCGCCGCCTTTTTTATGCCAGTTCGACGGGATGAACTTCGTAGTCGGCCGCTTTCAGCGCCGCGATCAGTCGGTCGAGATGGTCGCGATCGCGCGCTTCGCATTCGATGTCGGTGATCAGTCCCTTCGCGGGCAGCGAGGTGAACACGCGCTGGTGATACACCTCGATGATGTTGATGCGCTGCTCGTGGAAGATGCGCGCTACGTTGAACAGTGCCCCCGGCTGATCCTGCAGCTTGATGCGCAACCGCGCCAGCCGTCCCGATCGCGCAAGGTCGCGGAGCAGCACGTTG
>JAFEEZ010000098.1 GCA_018240825.1 Pseudomonadota bacterium
AAGAACAAGATCGCAGTCCACATGGGCACCGGCAAATTGCTCGGCGGCGGCAAGCTTGAGGTCGCAAGCGACAAAGGCAAGGAAGTCCTGACCGCGAAGAACATCATCCTCGCCACCGGGGCCCGCGCACGCGACTTGCCGGGCACCCCCGCCGACGGCAAGCGCATCTGGACGTATCGCCACGCGATGACGCCGAGCGAGATGCCGACCAAACTGCTGGTCATCGGATCGGGCGCGATCGGGATCGAATTCGCGAGCTTCTACAAGGATATGGGGGCCGAGGTGACGGTCGTCGAAATGCTCGACCGGCTGGTGCCCGTCGAGGACGCCGACGTTTCCGCGTTTCTCGAAAAAGCGCTGAAGAAGCAGGGCATGACGATCATGACCAAAGCCGGCGTCGACAAGCTTGAGATCGGCGCGACCGGGGTGAAAGCGACGATCAAGGACAAGGACGGCAAGGCGACGACGACCGAGTTCAGCCATGTCATCGTCGCGATCGGTATCGTGCCCAACACCGAGAATATCGGGCTGGAGGCGCTGGGGGTGGAGACCGACCGCGGGTTCGTCAAGACCGGGCCCGACTGCAAGACCAATGTTGATGGGCTTTACGCGATCGGCGACATCACCGCGCCGCCCTGGCTCGCGCACAAGGCTAGCCACGAGGGCGTGATCGCGGCCGAGGCGATCGCCGGCAAGCATCCGCACGCAATGGACCCGCGCAATATTCCGGGTTGCACCTATTGCCATCCGCAGATCGCCAGCGTCGGGCTGACCGAAGCGAAGGCGAAGGAAGCTGGCTATGAGCTCAAGGTCGGCACCTTCCCGTTCATCGGCAACGGCAAGGCGATCGCGCTTGGCGAGCCCGAGGGCTTCGTGAAAACGGTGTTCGATGCCAAAACCGGCGAGCTGCTCGGCGCGCACATGATCGGCGCCGAAGTGACCGAGATGATCCAGGGCTATGTCGTCGGCAAGACGCTGGAAACGACCGAGGCGGAACTGATGGAAACCGTCTTCCCGCACCCGACGATCAGCGAGGCGATGCACGAAAGTGTGCTCGCGGCGTACGGACGCGCGCTGCACATCTGACGCTAAGATGGCGCTGCGGTCCGCCGGTGCGATGTGGCCGCTTGCGGCGGCGGGGGTATTCGCCGCACTGACCATCGTTTCGACGTGGCCGGGCATCGCGATGTACGATACCGTCGCGCAGTTCGGTCAGGTTCTGAGCGGTCGTTACGACGATTGGCACCCACCGGCGATGGCGCGGTTGTGGGCGGTGCTGCACGGCGGGGTCGGCGGCGGCACGGAACCGATGCTGGTGCTGCAGGTCGTGCTCTACTGGCTCGGGCTGGGACTGATCGCGGGAGCGCTTGCGCGGACGAACAAGCGCGGCGCCGCGATCGCAATACTGTTGTGCGGCGTGTTGCCGGTATTCCTCGTCTGGCAAATGGCCGTGCTCAAGGACGCGCAGATGCTCGGCGCCCTGCTCGCCGGAGTCGGACTGATCGCATGGTGGCGGCTGACGGGCAGGCGAGTGCCCTGGTGGGGCTGGGGGCTTGCCGCGTCGGCGTTTTGCTATGCCGCGCTGGTCCGCGCCAATGCGGTATTCGCGGTCGCGCCCCTAGTCGCGATGCTGACCGCGACGCGCTGGCGCGCGAGGGCGGCGCTGACCGCTGCGATCCTGCTGGCAACGCTGACCGGGATGCAAAGCGTCAATCATCGCCTGTTCGGCGCGGAGGAAAGCGGCGTGCGCACAGTGCAGCCGCGTTATGATCTCGCAGGCATCGCGGTGCGCGTAACCGACCCGACGGCGACGCGGTTGAGCGCGGCGCAAGCCGAAGCCCTGCGGCGCGGGCATTGCGTCAAGGCGTTCTTCTGGGACCCGCTCGGCGGCGGCATTTGCGCTCAGGCCGAAGCGACTCTGGACGATCTGCCGGTCGGGCAACTCTACGCGACGCTGGCGACCGCAGCGCTGCATCATCCGATCGCCTATGCCGCGCAGCGTCTTGCGCACCTCAATTCGACCGAGCGCTGGCTGGTCCCGGCTGGCTGGCCGGACGCCTGGCCGCCGGATGAAGCCGAGGTCAACAGAGTGGGGCTCGGCAATCCGGGCCATGCGGCCGCGTGGCTGGTCGACGCAACCGAAGCGCTGGCGGAGACGCCGCTCGCCTGGCCGGTCGCATGGCTCGTGGTTGCGATAGCGATGCTGGCCGTCGCCCTGCGCCGCCCCTCGTCGCCACCGCGTGACCTCGCGCTGGCGCTGCTCGTCTCGGGGGTGTCGCTCGAAGCGAGTTTCGCCGTGATCAGCATCGCGTCGGATCTGCGCTATCACCTCTGGCCGATGATGGCGACGGCGCTCGCGACCGTGCTGGTGCTGGCCGATGGCTTACCTTCGACACGCTCGATCAAACTCGCGGGCGCCGCGCTGGTGCTGGTCGTCGCGGGCGGGATCGCCACGCGCGTCGTGCTTCCGCCGGCGCCTGACACGTATGACGGGATGCTCACCTATTGAGCTGTTAGGGATTTGTTGCCCAAATTCGGTCATTCTGCGGCTTTCGCTGGGAGGCGGATATGGGATCGATGAAAGGCGCAGGAGCGCTGATCGCGGCGCTGGTGCCGATCGCCTATTGCGGCGCGATGGTCCATTACTTCTTCAGCGTCGGCGGCGGATCGCTGCAAGGTGTGAACGCGATGGGGCTCGGCCCGACCGTGCTGGGTCTCGGCGCGCTTGGCCTGCTGTTCCTAGTGCCGTTGCTCGTCAGGCTGATCCGGCTGGGCACGCCGCCCAGGCCGGGGGCAGTCCGCCGAGCAAGCCATGCAAATATGCCGGTCGAAAAAGAAGCGTTCGACGCCGAAGCCGCGCTGGCCCGCTATATGGCGCGCAAGGCGAAGGCGGGCGAGGAGGTTCCGGCGGCGGCAATGGTGGTGCCCGACAGCCCGGCCGCGACACCGGCCCGTCCCACGTTCGGCCGCAAAATCTCCTAGCCCGCCGCGAACGCGTCGATCAGCTTTGGGTAATCCTCCATCGGCGGAAATTTCTCGTAACTGTGCGGCGCGCCGGCAATCGCCCAAGGCAAGGCCTCGCTGGTATAAACCTCCGCGAACGGGACGAACCATGACGGGTCGTCGAGCGCGCCCGCGCGGACGTTGACGAAGCCCATGTCCGGCTCGATCCGCGTAAACATCCAGCTCTTGCACCAGTCGCAATGATTGTGCCGCGCCTGATCACCGTGGAGCCCGCCGGTCACCGTCTCGCCCTGCGTCACCGCGAAGCCGTCGGTCGGCACGATGATCGTGGTCGAAAACGCGCTCGCGCTCATGTGCTGACACCCGATGCAGTGGCACAGCATCGTCATCATCGGCGGCTTGCTGATCCGCAGGCGCACCTTGCCGCAGCGGCATCCCCCGTCCATCGGCAGCGTCCAATCGGGCATTGCGGTTCTTTCCGATTGTCAGGCGGCTTGCTCGGTCGCGGCGTCTACCATCTTGAACTCCTTGGCCGCCCCGATCGCCGCGACCGGCGTGGCGACCGCCTTAAGGTTCGATGTGTGGCGCAAGCGCCCGTCGATATGCGCGCCGTTCTCGATCGAAACCGACTCATAATCGACATCGCCGGTGATCCGCGCACCCGCTTCCACGACCAGTTGCCTGATCGCGACTGAACCTTCGATCGTGCCGGCGATACGCGCGGTTTCCGCCCGAACCTGCCCGTTCACTGCGGCTTCGGGCCCGAGCACGAGATTGCCGCAATCGAGGTCGCCCTCGATCCGCCCCTCGATGTGCAGATCGGCGATCGCGCGGACGTTGCCCGTGATGACCATGTCGGGGCCGACGACCGAAAATCCGCCCTGCGTCGCGCGCTTGGCCGCAGGCGCGGGCTGATGGCTCCCGGACGTCGCGGCGTCGTCGCGTTTGTTGAACATGGATTGACCCCTCTCTCGCAATTCCCCGATTCGCGCGCGACCCTATCAGCAGCCGGGTTCAGCCCGGATAGGCCATAACGGGATTAAGCGGCAGGCCGTTGTCATTCGCTGGCGAGGCGAGGAATGGTCGCGCCACCAATAGAGTGGCGACGATCATCGGCGTGGCGCCGATGACCGGCGACACGAAGATCGCCAACAACCAGCTGCCGATAACGAGCGCCCCGATCATCGGCTCGTGCGCGCGATACGCCAGGATCAAACTAAGGCCCGTCGCCACGGCGAAGTCCTGCGGCTGCATCTGTGGCGACAGGCCCGGCACGATCATGGCGACGAGCAACGCCGCCGACAGCAACCTCTCGCCACGCGGGGGACGCGCGGAAAAGGAGGCGGCGAGCCACGCCGTCGCACCGAACGCGATCGCCATCGCAAGGCCGATGAGCGGCAGTC
>JAFEEZ010000099.1 GCA_018240825.1 Pseudomonadota bacterium
GACGTCCAAGTCGCTGATGTCAGCGGCGGCGATATGCTTGCGATAAACTTTGCCAGCCTGTCTTTCAACGACGCCAGCGCCGCCACGCCCGTGCCCGAGCCCGCGGCCTGCGCCGCGCTCCTCGGCGCGGTGGCACTCGGCTTCGTCGCCTTGCGCCGACATGCCGCCTGCGCGTGAGGCAGGGATAGCTCACCTCCCTGTTTTTCAACCTTGAGCGGGTGCCGTCGCGGCGGTTCGCTGCGCACACCCCATGAGCATCGTCCTCAACAAGGAACAGACCGCCGCCCTCGTCGGTTCGCTCCAACGCTACGCCCGCGAGGAACTCGACACCGAGCTGAGCGAGCTGCGGGCGAAACTCTTTCTCGATTACCTCCTGCAGGAGGTCGGCCCCTTCGCCTACAACTGCGGCGTGAAGGACGCCGAGCAGTATTTCCGCGCCCGCGTCGAGGACCTCCCCGCCACCTGCTACGAGGACGGCCTCACGTACTGGACGAAGCGGAGGAAGTGACGCGATGCCCCTCTACGAAGCGCACCTGCCCGTGAGCGACCTCGAGCGCTCGATTACGTTTTACCGCGATGTCGTGGGGCTCGTGCCGGCGTTCAGCCAGCCGGAGCGCGGCGTGGCCTTTCTCTGGGTCGAGCGCGCCGAGGTCGGCATGCTCGGGCTCTGGCTGCCGGGCACGGCGTACGGCTGGGCTGCGGGCGCGCCACACCACCGCAGCCACTTCGCGCTCTCGGTGCCCTTCGAGTCCTTGACCGCGTCGATCGGCCGCCTGCGCGGTCTCGGCGTCAACCCCACCGGCTTCGACGGCGCGCCCGCCGACGAACCCTCCGTGATCGGCTGGATGCCCTCGGCGCAGATCTACTTCCCCGACCCCGACAGCCACGTCGTCGAATACATCACGATTTTGCCGCACCAGCCCGTGGATAGCTTCTTCGGCTCGTGGTCCGACTGGCAGAAAATTTCCCGCCCAAAAAAACCGTCAGCCTGATTTTCGCCCACGGAACACACGGACGACACGGAAACAAAGGCCTGAAAATTCCGCGTCTTCCGTGTGTTCCGTGGGCCCAAAAATTTCCCACCCTATGCTCTGGAACTCCCCCGCCCTCACCGGCGACACCCTCTTCTTCGTCCAAGCCCCCGGCGCCGCCCACGCCTCCGCGCGCCTGCTCCTCATCCCCAAGGCCACCCCGCGCCTGATGCGCGCGACGGGCGATGTCGCGTACGAAGCGGACCGCGACTTCACGTGGCAGCGCGGCACGCGCGAGATCGTGCTCACGCCGGGGAGCCGCATCCCGTTTCGCACGCACGCGGAAATTCTGCCGCCCCCGGGCTCGCCCCCCTCCATCGGCGAGAGCCGCGACGGCACGTCCCACCTCATCTACGCCGAGGGTCACTTTTTCCATGACCAACAGGTCGTCGCGAGCTACGAGGCCGTGGAGTCGTGGACCGGCCCCATCCCGGCGGCCGACCCCACCGGCCTCGCCCGCACGCTCGCACGACTCCGCGCCAAACAACCGCTGAAAATCGTCCTGCTCGGCGACAGCATCTCCACCGGCGCCAACGCCTCCGGCCCGATGGGTGCGCCGCCGCACCAGCCCGCCTGGCAGGACCTGCTCGTCACCGCACTCCGCGAACGCTTCGGCGCGCCGGTCTCGCTGACCAACCTCGCCGTCGGTGGCACCGTCGCGCCATGGGGCATCGAGCAGCTGCCTGCGGCCATCGCCGGCGCACCCGACCTCTTCATCATCGCCTTCGGCATGAATGACGCCTCCGGCCGCCGCCCGCCCGCCGAGTACCGCGAGCTCATCCACCAGATGGCCGCCACGATGCAGGCCACACGCCCCGCCTGCGACGTCATCGCCGTGGCGACGATGACTGGCAACTCCGACTGGAAATACGCCGCCCCCCATTTGTATCCCCTCTATCGCGACGAACTGCTCACCCTCCGCGCCCCCGGCCTCGCCGTGGCCGACGTCACCTCGCTGTGGGCCTGGGTCGTGGAGCGCAAAAGATTCCTCGACCTCGCCGGCAATGGCGTGAACCACCCCAACGACTTCGGACACCGGCTCTACGCCGACGTACTGCTGGCGTTGTTTGGGTAAGTCCGGTGCGCAAGGAATCTGCTCCATGAAAGTCCGCGCCGTACGCATTCCCGCCGGCATCACCGACTCAGGAAAATTGCTTCATATTTTAGCCGATGGTCTGAAATTCCCCTATTATTTCGGACATAACTGGAATGCCCTGTACGACCTGCTTTGTGATTTCTCCTGGAGCGACGAAGACATGCGCATCGTCATTCATCACCACGATCTGCCGGCGTTGCCGTCGTCGGACCAACAGGTCTATCTGAAAGTGCTGCGCGATGCAGTCGGCTCGTGGAGCGCAACCAAAGCAGCCCATAGACTCGAAGTGATCTTTCCCGATTACGTTGACTGGTGAGCCTTCGCGCCGGGGATAGGCTTCTTTCGCTGCACCGGGCGCGTGAGCGGCGCGTAGGTGTCGGGGCGGCGGTCGTTGAGCATGTCGATCTGCCAGACCCAGTCCTCCGGACGGGTGAACC
>JAFEEZ010000009.1 GCA_018240825.1 Pseudomonadota bacterium
ACTTCGTGCTGATAGATCGTTTCGCCCATCGAGGTGACCTTGGTGATGCCGTAGGGCGTCACCGCCACGCCCTTGTTGGCGACGCTGGCGAAGGCGCGGGTCATGTCGATCACGCGGACGTCGTTCGATCCCAGCACCATCGAGGGATAGGTTGAGATCGGGGTGGTGATGCCGAACCGCCGCGCCATGTCGGCGATCGTGCCAAATCCGACTTCCTCGCCCAGTTGCGCCGCCACCGTGTTGATCGAATAGGCGAACGCCGTCCGCAGATCCATTTCACCCGAATTGTGCCCCGACGAGTTGCGCGGGCTCCAGCCGTCGATCGTCACCGGTTGGTCGACCACCTTATCGTCGGGGCGCTTGCCCGCCTCGAGCGCCGCCAGATAGACGAACAACTTGAACGCCGAACCGGGCTGGCGCAGCGCAGTCACCGACCGGTTATAGTTCGATGTCACGTAATCCTTGCCGCCGACCATCGCGCGCACCGCGCCGTCGCGGTCCAGGCTGATCAGCGCCCCTTGCGCATTCTTGGGCGCATAGCCGTCGATCGCCGCGTCCGCCGCCTTCTGCATCCGGATATCGATCGTCGTCCACACTTCCAGCGGGCGATTGGGTTCGTCGATCAAATTCTCGAGCTGCGGCAGCGCCCAGTCGGTGAAGTAACGCACGCTGTTCTGGTTGGGTTCGGGCGCGAGCTTGACCAGTTTCGGGTTGGCCGCCGCGGCTTCCGCCGCGCTGATTTTGCCGGTCTCCTTCATCAGCCCGATCACCACGCCGGCGCGGCCCACCGCGGCTTCGGCGTCGGCGGTCGGCGAATAATGCGACGGCGCCTTGACCAGACCGGCGATGATCGCGGCCTCGCTCAGCGTCAGATGGTCGGCCCCGTGCCCGAAGAATTTGCGGCTCGCGGCGTCGATCCCGTACGCGCCGCCGCCGAAATAGACCTTGTTGAGATAGAGTTCGAGCACCTGATCCTTGGTGAACTTGCGCTCCATCGCCAGCGCCAGAATGCCCTCGCGGAACTTGCGGCCGAACTGCTTGGCCGACGACAGGAAGATGTTGCGCGCCAGCTGCTGGGTGATCGTCGATCCGCCCTGTTTCCAATGCCCCTCGGTAATCCGCACCTGGAACGAACGCGCGACGCCGATCGGGTCGACCCCCCAATGCTCGCGAAAGCGGCGGTCCTCGACCGCGACCATCGCGTCCTTCATCACTTGCGGAATCTGGTCGTAGGTCAGCCATTCGCCATAGCTCGGCCCGAGGCTGACGATCGGCGTGCCGTCGGCCGCCAGCACACGGATCATCTGGCCGTTGGGCGACGACTTGAGTTCGTCGAAGCTCGGCAGCTGCCCTCGCGTCACATAGACCGCGATGACCAGCGCGAGAAACGCGAGGAAGAAAGCGATGCCGGTAATTTTCAACGCCAGCACCAGCCAGCGCCGCCACCTGGGCGCCACACGAACGGATTTACTCGCCACGCGCGGGGGATACCGGGTTCGAGTCGCGGCTACAAGCAGTGGTTAACGGCGGTTCTTGTCCGGCCTTCGCCCGATCGCCGCGTGCGCGCGTCAATCGACGTCCCGCGGACGGAAATCGAGACTCACCGAGTTCATGCAATACCGTAGCCCGGTGGGCGGTGGGCCGTCGGGAAAGACGTGGCCCAGATGACTGTCGCACCGCGCGCACCGCGTTTCCGTGCGCGTCATGCCGTGACTCGTGTCGCTGTGATTGGTGACGTGATCCCCGGCGATCGGCCGGGTGAAACTCGGCCAGCCGGACCCTGAATCATATTTGTCGGCGCTGTCGAACAGGTCGAGGCCGCACGCGGCGCAGGCATACACGCCATCGGCCTTGTTGTCGTTGTAGATGCCGGCGAAAGCGCGTTCGGTGCCGGCCTCGCGCAGCACATGATATTGCTCGGGCGTCAGGCGCTTGCGCCATTCGGACTCGGGGAGCGACAGGTATTCCATGATGATCGAAATCGGATCGCGCAGGTCAGGCGTCAAGCGGCATCTGCACGATGGGGACAGGGTCGGCGGCGATTACCGCTGGCTAATCCGCCTCGGTGAGCTGCGGCGGCCCCGCCGCGCGGCGCGCCGGACCGCTTTTGGCCCACGCCTCGCGCACCGCGCGGCGTCCGGGGCGTTCTATCGCACGGAACGCGACCTCGGACAGCGCAAGCACAACGATCGAGAAGGTGAGATAGAGAATGATCACCCCCGACGTGCTGGCGTGCGATTTGCCAAGCGCGGCGTAGAAGAGGTTCAGCACCGGATAGTGAACCAGATAGATGCCGTAGCTCCGCTCGCCGAGCCATAGGAGGGGCGGGGCTTCGAACGCCTTGATGCGCAGCACCAGCAACAGCGCCGACGGCCACGCCAGCAGGTCGAGGGGAAGCAAGGGGCTGTACGCGCCGACGTCCGCCATCGCGCCCACCGCGAACGCCAGCGCCAGGACGATCGTGGGCGCCCGCGCCAGGACGCCGCGCCATCGCCACAACAGCTGCCCGACGAAGAAGCCGAGAATGCCGCCGATCATGTAGTCGGCGCCCCACGGCCCCCCCGGCAGCCCGAGCAGGGCGAGTTTGGCCGCGATCAGCGCGACGAGCGCCAGCGAAATCCATGTGAGCGCCCTCTTGCCTGCCGCAGCCGCCAGCGCGAACAGAAAATAGCAGAGCATCTCGACCGAGATCGACCAGCTCGGCCCGACAAAACCGGCATCCGCCCCCGGCACGAGGCCCTGGAGCATGAAAAGGTGGCACAGAAAGACCGGAATCGTGTTTTCCGGCCTGCCCCAGTCCAGCACGGCGACAATCAGCAGCATGGTGAGGTGAAGCGGATAGAGCCGCGCGACGCGCGCCGCCGCGAAATCGCCGAGCTGACGCCCGGTGCGCAGCGCGCCGCCGCCCCAATAGACATGCGCGAAAATATAGCCCGAAATGACAAAGAAAAGATCGACGAACGTCCAGCCCCAGCGGAAAAACCAGCCGACGACCCCGCCATAGAAGTCGCTCAATCCGTCATAGAAGAATATCTGGAGGTGATACGCGGCGACGACGCACGCGGCGATCCCGCGCAGTCCGTCGAGCCGGGTCAGCCGCGCAGCGGCGGGGGCCGCCGTTGCGCCGGGACTAGATGCGGGCTGCTCCATCACGCGTCGGGCTAGCGGTCCAACACTACCTTATGGTTAAAGCGTCCCGGCGCGCCCCGTTGCCGCTCCGGCGTCGCGATCCTAAAGCGCCCCGATGACCGTCACGCGTTTCGCCCCTAGCCCGACCGGCAACCTGCACATCGGCAATATCCGCACCGCGACTCTCAGCTGGATGTGCGCGCGGCATGCGGGCGGCCGGTTCGTGCTGCGGATCGACGATACCGACCGCGAGCGGAGCGAGGAGCGTTATGTCGAATCGATCCGCGCGGATCTCGACTGGCTGGGGCTGACGCCCGACGCCGCGGTCCGACAGTCGGAGCGGTTCGCGCTATACGAGGCGCGGTTCGAGGAATTGCGCGCCGCGGGGCGCGTCTATCCCGCCTATGAGACCGCGCAGGAACTCGACCTCAAGCGCAAGGTGCAACTGGGCCGCGGCCTGCCCCCCATCTACGACCGCGCGGCGCTCGCGCTGACCGAAACCGATCGCGCGCAACTGGAGGCGGACGGCGCCCGGCCGCACTGGCGCTTCAAGCTCGACCCCAGCGCGGTCGAATGGGACGACCTGATCCGCGGCCATCAGCATTTCGACGCCGCGACGATGAGCGACCCCGTCATCCGCCGCGCCGACGGATCGTGGCTGTACATGCTGCCGTCGGTGATCGACGATATCGACCTAGCGATCACGCATGTCGTGCGTGGCGAGGATCATGTGTCCAACACCGCATTACAGATCCAGATGTTCGCGGCGTTGGGCGCGCCGGTGCCGCTGTTCGCGCACGCTGCGTTGCTGACCGGCGCGGAGGGCAAATTGTCGAAACGGCTCGGCTCGCTCGGCGCCGAGCATTTCCGCGCGGAAGGGATCGAGCCGCAAGCGATCGTGTCGCTGCTCGCGCGGATCGGCACCAGCGATCCGGTCGAGCCGTTCGCGGAGCCCGGGCCGCTGGTCGCCGCGTTCGACTTTTCACGCTTCGGCCGCGCCCCGGCGCGGTTCGACGAGGGCGAATTGGCGCAGCTCAACGCGCGGATCGTCCATCAACTCGATTACGACGCCGTCGCCGACCGCCTGCCCGCCGCGATCGACCGCGCCGGGTGGGAAGCGATCCGGCCCAATTTGTCGACCGTCGCCGTCGCCGACGATTGGTGGCGCGTGGTCGAGGGGCCGATCGAGGCGACGGCCGAGGCGGATGACCGCGATTTCCTGGCCGCCGCGCATCGCGTCGCGGGCGCCATGGCGTGGGACGACGACCCCTGGCACGCCCTCACCGCCGCGCTGAAGGAAGAAACCGGCCGTAAGGGTAAACCGCTGTTCCTTCCCTTACGCCGCGCTCTGACCGGCCGTGACCACGGCCCGGACATGGCGGCGTTGCTTCCGCTGATCGGGCGCGAACGCGCATTGGAGCGGTTAACCGCCTAGCCCCACGTGCTCCCGCGAGGGCGGGAGCCAGGATCACAAGCGACATCGTTCGTGGCTCCAGGCGCCTGCATCCGCGGGAGACCGCAGCTATTGCGCATCATTATGTAACGTTGTATCATTACACGACTCGGCAGCTAAAACCGAGGCGATGAGAGAGGATACGGCATATGTATGCGAACCAATTCGCTGCCGGCCGCGGGTTCAAGCCCGGCAGCATGACGCTGGCGCTCGCGATGACGGCGCTGCCGATCGTGGGTCTGATCGTCACCACCCAGGCGGAGCATTTCAAGCGCCTGATCGACCCGCCGATCAACGTCATCGACATCACACCGCCCAAGGATCCGCCGCCCGATCCCAGGCCGCAACCCAAATCCAATCCGGTCGATCGGAAGATCTACATTCCCCCGATCCCCAATCCGCCGGTAAACACCGACAACAAGGTCATCTTCACGCCGACCTTCCCCGATCCGCCGCCGCCGACTCCGCCGGGAACCGGCGCGGAAATCCTGAAACCGCCGGTTACGCCGCCGGTGATCGTCGGCGCGAGCTACGACCCGCGCTATGCCAGCTTGCTTCAGCCGCCATACCCCGCCGCGGAAATTCGCGCCGGCAATGTCGGCCGCGTGGTGATGCGCGTGCTGATCGGCACCGACGGACGCGTGAAGCAGGTCGAGCGCGTCTCCGCCGCGAGCGACGCATTCTTCGCGGCCGCCGAACGCCAGGCATTGACCAAGTGGCGCTTCAAGCCCGCCACCAGCGACGGCGCCCCGATCGAGCAATGGAAGACGATGAGCCTGCGTTTCGAATTGCAGGAGCAGTGAACGCCGCGCGGGGCTGGTCTAGCGCCGGCCCCGCGCCTATCTTGGCCCCATGGGTACGCTTGCTCGCTTCAATCCCCTTCGCGCGTTCGGTGACCTCCGCCGCTTCCTCGCCAGCCGGGGAAAGCACGAGATCATCTTCCTGTTCGCCGCCTTCTTCATCTGCGGATTGATCGTCGCCGGGTTCGCGGTCGCGTCGAAGGTCGACAAGCCGTACGTCCCGCCCGAGATCATCTATGTCCAGTCATGGCGCGCCGACCGCACCGATGCGGAAATCATCGCGCAACAGAAGATCGACATGGAAAAGAAGAAGATCCAGGACGCCAGGGAAGCCGAGTTCGAGGCGAAGAAGCGCGCCGAGTTCAAGCGCGCGAGCGACGCCCTTCGCAAGTGGGGCATCTGACCGCCGATCCGCGATGGATGCAGGCCGCGCTGGCGCTCGCCGAGCGCGGGCGGGGCCGCACCGCGCCCAACCCCAATGTCGGCTGCGTGATCGTCAAGGATGGAAAGGTCGTCGGGCGCGGCTGGACCCAGCCGGGCGGGCGGCCCCATGCCGAAGCGATGGCCTTGGCCGAAGCGCGCGACTCTGCGCGCGGAAGCACCGTCTACACGACGCTCGAGCCGTGCGCACATGCGTCCCCACG